>CAJOLN010000048.1 GCA_905235395.1 uncultured Synergistales bacterium | reverse complement strand
AAAATCAGCGTCCCAGCTTCCGAAGCTCAAATCATATTCTCCGCTCACTGTCTGAGTGTTCAGGCCGTATTCAGCCGCTATGTTATCCACTAAATCAGGGTGTTCATATACTCCCGTATCGACAACACACGCATAAATATCATGAGTGCCTTTCGTATTTTCCCAGACTGCCGGAGCATTTATCGCTTTCATTCCCCAGCATAAATCCGCGCTCGGGTCATTGGGCATAACTGATGCATTCACTGACTGAGTATGAGTATAATAGTTCGGTGATGCAGTGATTACGTCTGGACGTGATTTAAGCTCAGAGATTAACTGTTCCGTTGTCTTTGATGATGAGCGTACAAGCACAAAAATCTTGCCTTCAATCTCCGATAACGTCTCGTAGGTCTCAGCAACTGACGCATCAATCTCACTCACCGAATCAGAGACACTAACACCTGCTGCCGATACGCTCATTCCTTCAGGAACACGGAATACTGCAAGAGCTTCACCCTCCGCATAAATTTCTGCAAGTGCTGACGATGTGAATAACATAACTGTTATGAATGATACTGCAAAAATTTTTCTCTTCATGAATCTTATCTCCTTATATATTTTTATCCCAACCTGCACGCTTTATGTGAAGAGTCATTAAAGTCGTACATACTATCCAGCCGATTGGGTATCCTATCGCAATAAAGTATACTGAACTTGTGAGTCTCGATATTATGAACAGGTATATCTGCCTGACTGAATACAACGAATGAACCAAGCATAATTAACATTGGAGTACGAGAATCACCAACGCCGCGCAAAGCACCTGCTTCAATTTGATTCACGGCATTCACAGGATCAAAAATGCTGTTGAGACGAATAAACAGAACTGCATATCCCAGAACTGCGGTATCCTGATTGAAGAGACCTGCAATATACGGAGCGAAGATATACAGACACGTGATTATACATGCAGATATTCCCCACGATATAAACAGTCCGTTCATTACACCCTTATGAATCCTTTCGGGTTTGCGTGCTCCTGCGTTCTGACCGACGAACGTTGTTACTGACATGGCCATGCTCTGCGTAGGGAGAATCACGAATGCATCAATACGCGAATATATTCCCCAACCTGCCGTTGAAGCTGCTCCGTATGAATTGATGTATGACTGCACAAATACGTTTGAAAATGATGTTACTGCCATTTGAAAGCCCGCAGGGAATCCAACAGAGATTATGCGCATGAGAATCCTTCTGTCAATTTTCATTTCACGCCACGATAAGCTATGCACTTCATGACTTCTGAATAGTATCCAGAATATTATTGCTCCCGAAACGAACTGAGAGATTATAGTTGCATATGCGACACCTGCAACACCAGATTCAAATTTTATTACGAACAATAGATCGAGAAATATATTCAGGATTGACGCAAATATCAAAAAATATAACGGCCTCTTTGAATCTCCCACTGCCCTCAGTATTGCTCCTCCCATGTTGTACATCACTGTGCCTGTGATACCGAGCGAGAATATACGAAGATATACAACTGCTTCTTTGTACACGCTTTCAGGTGTATTCATCATTCTTAGAAGATAAGGAGTTGAGTAGTAACCTATTGCGGCAAATATCAGCGATAATATAAACATTCCTGCCGTAGCTGTATGCGTTGATTTTCTGAGATTCTTTATGTCCTTTGCTCCGAAGTATTGTGATATAACTACGCTTGCTCCCATTGTGAAGCCTATGCATAATCCGAGCATTGTAATTACAATCGGTATTGTTGATGTCACTGCGCCGAGTGCATCTGCTCCTACGAAATTTCCAACTACTATGCTGTCTACTGTGTTATATAACTGCTGAAATATATTCCCAATGAACAACGGAAACGCAAATGTTATTAACTGCTTCCATATTGTCCCTTCTGTCATGTCTCTAACGGTTGATGTTTTAATTCTTTCAGGCAATTTTTATTCTCCCTTCTAAAATTTCTAATAGTGAATCACATTCTCTGTTCCTCGTATCTTCCTTATAATGCTTTCAGCTTCATCACTCGCAAAGAATCTGTACGTACTTTCAGGAACAAGTTCACGAATATCATCAAGCCTTCCTTCTTTGATTGCCTGCCTCACATTTGACGCACTTATCACTTTTTCTCCGTCATTCTCTTTCTTTCTTGGAACGATTACGCATTTGATTCCGTGTTCTGGAAGCTGTGATGACATTATGCGGTTGTATATCCCCGTAACCAGACTGTTCGGTTCCTCTCCTACATATCGTGCATTAATCCCTAATGCATTTGCGATTTTCACGAACACACTCAAATCTAATTTCGCATGGCTCTCAATCACTGCACTGTCATCTTTCTGGAAATAGCTCGGAAATGTCGCATTGCTTATGATATACGGCCCTGTATCATGATAAACTATGTTCCTGAGATGTGATGTTCCCTCAATGACAAGACGCTTCCGAATTTCAAACGGAACTAACGATGAATCTTCGCTCACAATGAACACATGAAGCACATCATTTTCACTTGCTGCCTTCTCAACGAGATATAAATGTCCAAGCGTAAATGGATTCGCATTCAGTACAAGTGCAGCGATTCGTTTTCCTTCTTTCTTAGTCTTTGCGAGTTCATCAAGATAATCATGAAAACCTGTTTTTCTGTTCTCCATGAATACGAGCATATCTTCAACTCTGACTATCTCATAGAATCCCAAATCACCAAAAAATTTTGCCGAACTGCATTTCGTGTACATGAACAAATGATTGATTCCTCGTTCATATTCATGCTGCACTAAATGCGTTACGATTTCATTCATTATTCCCTCGCCCTGATGTTTTTGACTCACTGCCATACATCTCAATGTATTTCCGAAACAGCTTCCAGTTGCTATCACATTGTAATCTTCATCGAACATCGCACACGTGTAATCGAGATTCTTATCGCGTCTTATTCCCTCAGCAATCAATAATTTTTCTACCTGTGAATTCGCTCTCTTGTCTAACGGGTATACTCTTGAAATTGTGTAGTCTGACATGAAAATTCGCCTCCGTGAATTGAAATTTTTGCACATATTCTACATGATGTGATATAATTTCACGCGTTCAAACGGAGAATTGGCCGAGTGGTCGATGGCGGTTGACTTGAAATCAATTGAGGTGCAAGCCTCCGGGGGTTCGAATCCTCCATTCTCCGCCTCATAATGATAAAGTGAATTGTAGATGCCTGCCTGATGAGCAGGTTTTTTTGTTATCATCATTTCTTAAAAGATTGATTGCACAATTATTTTTTTATCAGGAGGTATATTCATGGGCATATTAAAAAATGCTTTGGGTCTGCTTACGAATGACCCTGAGACACTTGTTAAATGCGCAAAATTTGTTGAAAAAACAGCAGAAGGTGCTGTGAACATGGCAGGCCATGCAGTTGAAAGCGTGACTGACTACATTGAAAGCATCGATTACAAACAATCTCATTCTCGTCAGGAAAAAATTTGCTTTTCGTTCGATGATGTTGAAAACGGAGATGTTATACGGGTGAGCAGACAGGGAGGACTTTATGATCACTATGGAATTTACGTGAAAGAGAATAATCACGTTATACATTACACAGGAGCTAACGGCCCAGAAGATTTCAACGGCGTAGTTCTTGAGACTGACTTCGGAAGATTCCTTAATGGTGCAGCATACTTCGTTGTGTGTCGTTTCCCCGAACACATAAGCAGCCTCGATGAACTTTCTTCGTATGAGCATCCTTTGAAAACAGCAGGCAAAATGTTTAATGGTGAAATGATGATTGAGCCAGTGAAAAACATTAAGAATACCGCAGGTGCACTCTGCAAAATTTTTGGCGAAACTTCAACGTCTGCACGCGTCTTGAAAGCAGAACGTGATTCTGAAAGTGAAAAAAGAATTCGCGGTTATCACTTGTATTCAGGCGAAGAGACAGTAGCACGTGCAAGAGCAATGATAGGGGAGAATATCTACGACATTGCATGCAATAACTGTGAACACTTCGCAATTTACTGCAAAACTGGCCTGCGTGAATCATCACAGGTGAACTGCATAATCAATTCAATTGAATCACTGGGTATACCTTTAAGGTCTATGCTCTAAACACTTTCATTGAGAAAAAAATTTAATGCTATAATACTTTCACATGATCAAAAATTTTTGTCCGTTCATGGGAGGAGAACTTTTTATGGAAGCAAGAGAACCAGTATATAAGAATTTCAAAACGGCGTGGAGAAGTTTCTACAAGAGCTTTCTGTTGATGCTTCTGATTATCGTTCTGGCTGTATGTGCAGTAAAGTTCATACCGTATGTGAAAGAGAATCAGTTCATTTCAAAATTAATCTTGCTTGTTGCAGCAGTTATTGATGTGATTATCTTCCTCACAGTTATAGTCAAGCGATCCACGATGGCATTGATCCTCAGAGATAACCCTTCAAAGCCGGAAGACCAGGAGATAGCATATATCGTATCTCATCCGTTGAAGCCGTTCAGTTCGGATTTTCATGAATCAATTGAAATCAGTCTTGCGAATATCATTCACATTAAGGTCAGACAGACCATGATGCAGACACTCCTGAAAGTCGGTGATATTGTAATCACTTCAGCAGGAACAGGAAACGAGGAAATTCAGGCAGAGAACATCCCCAATCCTCAGGCAGTGCGCGATGAGATTCAGGTTCATGTGAAGTACTACGCTTTATCGAAATAATCTTGAGCATAAATATTCATTTTCGGGAGCTGTGATTGAATTCATGGCTCCCGTTTTTATTTTTCATTTTCATTATTACTTTTTTCTGTTCAGACACACCTTCAGAATTTTCATCATCTCTGTGCTCTTGAAAGGTTTTGGAAGATAATCATCAAATCCGTATGATATGTATTCTGCTCTTGCGTTTGTTCCTGCATTGGCTGTGAGTGCTATGAACTTCGTATCACCTGCATTCTTCTTAGCGTGCTTCAGCGTTTCTATTCCGTTCATGCCGGGCATCATGTGATCCAGAAATACAATGTCATAATGTTTCTTCTTAATCATATCTAACGCATCTTCTCCGCTTTCGCATGTGTCAATCTCTGCTTCTGAGTTCTTGAGCATTCCCTTCGCTACAACAAGATTCACGGGTGTATCATCAACAACAAGTATCTTTGCATTGGGCCAGACATCAGGGCCTTCATCTTCTGCTTTATCATGTGCAGGTGTATCTTCAGCATTAAGCATCATCTCTTCATACTCGCCTATAGTTTTATTGTCTCCCTGCGCTATCTTCTGCGGTATTTCAACCGTTATTGATGTACCTTCTCCGTACTTGCTCCTGACGCTTATTGTCCCGCTCATGATGTCTAGTATATTCCTCACAAGCGTAAGGCCAAGCCCAGCACCAGATATGCTTCTTGTCTCAATGAGATTCACGCGTTCAAACGGTTCAAATATTTTTTTCAGGTCTTCTTCTTTCATTCCTATTCCTGTATCTTCGACATTGAAAACAAGTTTTACGATATTATCTTTTGTTCTTTCTCCTGAAATTTTCAGTAACACCTTTCCTTTCTGCGTGAACTTCTCCGCATTATCCAGAAGATTTATCAGTAGCTGCTTTAATCTCACCACATCACCAAAAAAGTGCTCAGGTAATTTTCTGTCTACATCAAGAATGAATTTCACCTTTGTCTTATCCTTCAGAGAATCATTAAGGAAAGTCTCGCATTCCTTCAGAACTTCCCATAAGTGATAGCTGCTCTCGAACAGTTCCATTTTACCCGCCTCTATCTTTGAGATGTCGAGAATGTTATTTACGATTCTCAATAAATATTCTCCGGCCTTCTTTATGGCAAGTGATGCTTTCCGCGATTCGTAGTCTCCGGTTTCATTAAGCTCATTAAGCATCATATCGTTTATTCCCAGTATCGCATTCATAGGCGTGCGTATTTCATGTGATGTGCTTGCAAGAAAATTACTCTTGGCCTTGTTTGCAGCATTCGCATTCTTTATCAGCACTTCTGTTTGTTTCCTTGCCTCTTCGATTTCCTGCCGGGCAGTTATCAGTTTTCTGTATGTCGGGGCTTCAAGATAAAAGAACGTGAAGAACAGCATGACGGTTGCAACTGTATAGACTAACGGAAGGTTCTGATTGAACATGTACTGAAGAATGAACGAATCAATCAGGAATATAAACAGAAGATTCATGACGATAAATTGACCGTTCTTATAGTATTCCTGATAAACAAGCTGAAGAATGAATCCCTCAATGACAAATATAACTGCAAAGCCTGGAGAAAAGACCATGTAAATTTTTTCGTTGGACTTGAACATGAATAAGAGAATGAGACTCAATGCCAGCATGAGAAAATTCAAATTTGCGAATCGTTTTGTGAGTGAGTGAGTGTAAGCAGCAACATAACACATAAGGCAATAGGCATTGATATTGACTATCGCATAAAAAATTTTCGTTAATTCTGTAATCGTATGCATGTCAGTGAAAACTTCAAGCACTACTTCAAGAACAGCAGCCGCTAAAGTTGATATGACCAGCAAAAGAAAACGCTTGTTGATTTCCGAAGTTGTGGCCATTCTTCCAGCCAGGAAGGCAGCAAGCACAGTAAGAAAAGGAAGCATAGTAATTTCAAGCCATGCTTCACTGAGATTATTTAGTACCATAATTAAGATATCTCCTTAAAAATTAATGAATGCAGTAACGAAACAAGTATAGCATTGAGGAATTCGCTACATGATATAATGCACACAATATCACTAACGAAAAGGGATAGACCTTCACACAAAATGCAGAACAATAACTACAACGATAAACACCTTGTACGAAGTCTCACAGCGTTAAATGTATGGTCATTAGCATTCGGGTGCGTAATAGGGTGGAGTGCATTCGTCATGCCTGGAGCACTTTTTCTCAGGAATGCCGGCCCAATGGGGACACTGATAGCAATGGAACTTGCGACAATGGTCATGCTGATAATCTCATACAACTACAGCTACATGATTCGCAAATTTCCAATGACTGGCGGAGAATTCATTTACGCAAAGATGACTTTCGGAGAGCATCACGGATTCATATGCGCATGGTTTCTCAGCCTCTCATATCTTTCAGTCATTCCGTTAAATGCCACAGCACTGAATCTAATAATGCGATCGGTTTTCGGAAATGCATTTCAGTTCGGAATTCATTACAGTATTGCAGGCTATGAGGTTTACTTCGGAGAAATGCTTCTCGCTATAGGCGCAATGATTTTCTTCATGTACATAAATTCCTTAGGAGTAATTTTCACGGGAAAGATTCAGACATTCATGACGCTGATACTTCTTGGAGGAATCATAATCGTAATGTCAGGAGCAATATTAAGCCCTAACGTAAGCTCCGAAAATCTTCAGCCGATGTTTCACCCGATAAGCTCGAATTTCAGCAAGGGAATTTTTGCACAGATAATCGCAGTATTCGTTACAGGCCCTCAGTCATTCGTGGGTTTTGATACAGTACCGCAGTTAATGGAGGAAGCAAAATTTTCATCAGACCGAGTGAAGGTAGTAATGGACACAAGCATAATCTGCGGAGGATTTGTGTATATTGCACTGACTCTTATAGCATGTTCTGCGTTTCCTGTTATATATTCTTCATGGCCTGAATATATTAACGACATGCCTTATCTCAGCGGCATATCAGGAATTGCTTCGCTCAGTGCCTCGTATACAGTTATGGGTAAAGCCGGATTATTCATAATAACATGCTCAGTGATTACGGCCATGCTTACGGGCATAGTTGGATTCTACACAGCGACAAGCAGATTGTTATTCTCAATGGCGAGGGACGGAATGATTCCGAAATGGTTCGCTTACATTAACAAAAATGGAGTTCCGACTCACGCTGGCTTATTCTGCACAGCAGTATCAAGTCTTACGTGCTTAATGGGACGTGCAGTTATGGGCTGGGTCTTCGATATGGCATCAATAGGAGCGTCAATAGGATTTGCATACACATCAATATCAGCGGCAAAGTATGCGTGGCATGAAAAGCGCATCGACATTTTGATTTTTGGAATTCTCGGTTTCATTCTGTCATTGGGAATGGGTATACTTCTTCTCGTTCCTGTTCCTGGTCTCAATGTTTCACTTGGACATGAATCATATGTGCTTCTCATCATATGGTCTCTATTAGGAATCGTGTTTTACCGCTGGAGCAGATTTTGGAGATGAAAATTCTGTAAAGCAAAAACACTTGACAGGCAAAAATACGTTTCATATAATCCACACCATGAACTGTAGCGTAAATGACAAAACGAACAATGACAATGAGATTTTGAAGCGAAGAATATATTTTAATCTGCTTTATGATTTTTATTCTCCACTTCTGACGGAGAGACAAAGAAAAGTGTATGAAACATTATGTTTTTCTGATCTCACACTTTCAGAGGCGGCAGATGTGTTAGGGATAAGCAGGCAGGCGGTGTATATTCTTGCCCATAACGTCATGGATAAACTTGAAGGCATTGAACGCGAGTTATGTTTTGCGTTGAACACTAGGCAGCTTGAATCCAGAATCATGGAACTCGAACGTGAGAATGAATCATTACGTGAGAAATTAAAGGCAAAGGAGGCGGAAGAGTAATCATGTTTGATGCACTGAAGGAAAAATTATCATCGGTATTTTCAAAACTCAGCAGCAAAGGCAAACTCTCAGAAGCAGATGTAGATAATGCATTGCGGGAAGTGAGGCGTTCGTTGCTTGAGGCAGATGTAGATTTCAGAGTTGCGAAGGATTTAATCGCGAAGATTCGTGAAAGAGCAGTAAGTCTTGAAGTCTTGCAGTCGATAAGTGCGAATGACCGTATAGCCACAATAGTATACGAAGAATTAATCTCGCTAATGGGAAAAAGTGCACCGCTGATTATTTCACCGAAGCCCCCTACAGTCATACTCATGGCCGGGCTTCAGGGTTCAGGAAAGACGACAAGCACAGTGAAGCTAGCGAGATATATTAAAGGTTCTCATAATCCTTTAGTAGTTGCGTGTGATCTGCGGAGACCTGCGGCAGTTGAACAGCTAAGAGTACTTGCGGAAGGTGCAAAGGTTTCATTCTATGGCCCGGAGAAAAATAACGCTGATGTTCTGGCTGTAGTGAAAGGCGCAGTGAAGTACGCAGAAGCCCACATGAATGACGTGATAATTCTCGATACAGCAGGAAGACTTCACATTGATGACGAGCTTATGAATGAGCTAAAGAGCATTGCAGAAGTTCTGCCTCCTCATGAGAAATTGCTTGTCGTTGATTCAATGATGGGACAGGAAGCAGTAAACGTATCGAAGAGTTTTCATGAACTTTTGAATCTCACAGGCTTAATTCTCACAAAACTAGACGGCGATTCACGCGGAGGGTGTGCACTTGCAGTACGTGCAGTAACAGGAGTGCCAGTGAAGTTTGCAGGTGTAGGCGAAAACACAGACGCATTAGAACTCTTTGATCCTCAGCGCATGGCCGGGCGGATAATGGGCATGGGAGACATTCAGGGTCTTGTTGAGAAGGTCAAAGCTGCAGGGATAACGGAACAGGAAATAAAGACTACACCAGGAAAATTAGGAAAGCAATTCAATCTTGAAATGTTATTAACCCAGTTTGAACAGCTTGAAAAAATGGGGCCTCTTGAGAAACTTGCAGGAATGATACCAGGTTTCAGCAAAATGAAATTCAGCGCAGAAGATGTAGACGCAGGAGCGATAAAACGCAATAAGGCGATAATCCAGTCAATGACACCTGAAGAGAGACGCAATCCAAGAATAATAAAAGGCTCAAGACGCAGGCGCATTGCAATGGGATCAGGGACATCTGTGCAAATGGTAAATCAGCTTCTTGCTCAGTATGAACAGATGAAGAAAATGTTTAAATCATTCACAGGTTCAGGAGGAAGCAGAAGATTGAAGTCGTTATTTGGTTTAGGCAGATAAAAAATTAAACAGGAGGTGCAAAGATAAGAATGGCGGTAAAGATTCGTTTGTCGCGTCAGGGCAGAAAGAAAGCTCCTTTTTACAGGCTTGTTGTAGCAGATGAACGTTCACCGAGGGACGGAAAATTCATAGAGTTAATTGGAACATATAATCCTATGACTGATCCTGCATCTGTTACGATAAATGAGGAGCGTGCCCTATACTGGCTGAAGAACGGTGCATTACCTTCAGACACGGCGCGCGGGCTTTTAAAGAAGCAGGGAATCTGGGATAAATTTAAGGCCGGGAAAGCAGAATAAAATTTGCATACCCATTAACACAAGAATAAAATATCAATTTCATCGTAGACCGCGAATAAAACAGGAGGTGCCACTTTAATGGTCAATTACAAAGAGCTAGTAGAGTTTATCGTCAAACACCTTGTTACGCAGCCTGAAGCAGTAGGCATAGACAGCAGTGAGGAGGAGGGCGGAAGTAAAATCCTGATTCGGGTTGCCCATGAGGACGTGGGGAGAGTAATCGGTAAGAGGGGAGCAACGATCAACGCTATCCGGCTGTTGGCCAAGGCGGCAGCAGTGAAGGCCGGAGAGAGGGTTGATGTTGATATTGTCGAGGATTAAATATTAACGTAAGCATAGTAACAGCATTCCCGGAAATGTTCGCGAACTTTCTGAGCGTAAGCATTCCGGGACGGGCTGTAACGGGAGGACTTATCGGCGTAAATCTCGTAAACCTTCGTGAATTCGGCAAGGGGAATTACAGACAGCTTGATGATTACGCATTTGGTTCAGGAGGAATGTTATTCGCAGCTCCGCAGTTAAAAGCGGCATTAGATTCTGCGATGATGAATCACGAATCAACATCTAAATCTTTCGTAGTGTTTCCTTCTCCGCAGGGCACGCTGATCAGTCAGGAGATTATAGAGACACTCTCGCATAAAGAACACGTGATAATAATCTGCGGACATTATGAGGGTATTGATGAGAGATTCATTGAACGGTATGTTGACCTTGAAGTCTCAGTAGGAGATTGTGTTCTTACTGGCGGAGAGATACCAGCGATGATGATAGTAGATTCGATGTCGCGTTTAGTTCCTGGAGTTGTAGGAAATAACAAGGCAGTGATAGAAGATTCATTTTATCGCGGAATGCTTGATAACCCGAATTACACGAGGCCGGCCATGTGGGAAGGTCTTGAAGTTCCCGAAGTGTTACTGAGCGGGAATGCAGGAAAGATAAATCACTGGCGCAGACGAATTGCATCAGAACGAACATTAACGCGAAGGCCTGATTTAATTTCGAGGGCATCAATACGCGAATATCTTTCTGAGAATGTGAACATAGCCGTAATCGCTGAGACAGAGAACGTGAATCTTGACGGACTATATGAACTTTCACGTGCATATGATTTAGGCAGGCCGTATATTATTGCGGATAGTCATGAACTCAGAGCAAAGATGAAAACGCGATACCCTGAAGCAAAAGTTAAAGGGAGATTGCCGGAGAGCAAAGAGAATATGCTTGTGATAAAAATATTTGCCGGTGCGGGAGTGAATTTGAATCACAGTCTTGAGATTAAGCGCAGATGTCTTGAACATGACGGAGCATTGATGTTCGTGTTTGCGGAGAATGAAGACAGACTTGAACGAATCACGGAAGGAATATCGGGATATATTTACGAGAGAGATATAGATGTTCCGTTGAACATAAAGATAGGGATTGCGCTTGATAAGTTTTTTGGAAAGCGTTAAACAACAGGAGGCAGCCAGAATTGAACGCAGTAGATTTAGTTCAGAAGAAGTACTACAGGGCGGAAGCATTGCCTGATTTCAGACCGGGTGACACTCTGAGGGTACATGTGAAGATAAAGGAAGGAACGAGGGAACGTATACAGGTCTTCGAGGGCATAGTGATAGCGAAGCAGCACGGAGGACTTGATGAGACGTTCACGGTCAGGAAGATATCGAACGGTGTAGGAGTTGAACGAATCTTCCCGGTGCATTGCCCATCGATTGACAAGGTAGAAGTAACGCGTCAGGGCAAAGTGAGAAGGGCGAAGCTGTATTATCTGCGGAATTTAAGCGGAAAGGCAGCGAGGATCAAAGAGCGAAGAAAATTTGCATAACAAAAAAGATTTTCCCCTGTGAATTACGGCAGGGGATTTTTTGTATTCAATCATTCATGAAATGTTAAGCGCATTTGATACCATTCAGCTCCTCCGTGTGATGATTCACTCTTCCCTTCGTTAACGAATCCAAGTTTTGCATAATAATGAATCATTTTCTCCTTGCAAGTTAGAACCAGGCCAAGACGATTTTGTTCTCTTGCGTCATCAATCATGCGACGCAGTAATTTTTCGGCATGTCCTTTTCTTCTGTAAGACGGGATTGTATTCACACCGAAAATCATCTGCCATTTTCCTGCTTCATTGTGCATTTCAGCGTGAGCATACATATTATCAGTCAAATCTTTTTCATCAGTCACGAGTCCATCAACGAACGAAATCAATTTATCATCATCGAACAATGCATAATGCTTCAATCTTTCCTGAAACTGTGTGAATGTAGCTGCTTCAGCTTGAGGGAAACATTGAGCTTCAACACTTGCAATTGAATCAGCGTCATAAATATTTGCTCTTCGCATTGTGAGCATAAAATCTCCTCCTATTTTTTTCTGTTGTGATTCGAGATTATATATTTACATAAAGAACTTGCAAATTATTTTCTCATCGCAAAAGATGTGGCAAGATGTGGCTTCGGGAGTTCCTGAGTAAAGATGTTACATATTATGGGCTTGATTATACGAGTCGCAGTGATGATACCATTGTGTGCGATCTTAATGCTCGTGAATTTCCAGATATTAAGACGGATGTAGTGTTCTGTAGTGGATTGACATACTCCATACATGGCACAACTGACTTGACGGGTATGTTTGAGGCACAAACACTATCTGTGTCCCTAACTTCATTACTTCGTATTCCAGTATCTTCACGAACTCTGAGAACCCTAGATTATGCACTTTCCGCCCACATCGCCGTGCCATTACCTTCATGTTCAGCGTCTCTAGGCAGATACATGCATACTCTTCACATAGTTTTCGGGCTATCTTGAAATGAAAATCTTTTCGCTGATTCTCCATCTTCT
>CAJOLN010000047.1 GCA_905235395.1 uncultured Synergistales bacterium | reverse complement strand
ATTACGCAGCGGTAATTTTGAAATTGACGTGAGAGACGGAGAAATACGTTACAAGATATTTGTTGACTGTGACAATCAGCTTCCTTCACGGGAAATCGTGAGAGCCAGTATCATGATTCCGTCTGTTATGTTTGATCATTATGCGCAGGGAATTCTTGATGTCATGTTCAAAGGGTCAACTGCTGAAGAAGCTATATCAATATGTGAAGACATCTAAGCGTAAATTAGAATTATGCGGTCAGGCGGTGTGACCTGGCCGTTTTTCATTGTCAAAAATCTGCAAAGACACTTCAAGAGGTTCATATAGTCTCGATACAGTCAGCAGAAAAAAAATGAAAGTGTTAGCGTTAAGTGCAGCATGAGAGTACAGAAACGCACCAGTGAGCACTGTTGAAACAATGCCAAGCCTCAATACGATATATGCTGACACAATGAGTAATCTCCTCCAGAGTTCCGAACGTACAACCTTCACGGATAATCTCAAACCTGCAAATGAAACAGGCAATACCCATAATGCAGAGAGTGCCATTCTCCAATCAATGAGAATTAATGAGAGAGTTATGATTGACGTTGAGATGATTGCACCGTTAAGCTGTGCTTTGCAGTCATTCATGATTGACGCTGAAGACGAAAACAAAATCAGGAATGCACACACAAATCCTGTTGAAAGATAAAATACTGCGCTTTGATTTTGAATGTTGTAGCCCGTACCAAATAACAGGAACAAGTACATTATGAATGAATACATCAGCCAGACGGGGAACATTAACGTTAAATTATGAAGTGCACATGTTAAACTGCCTATTACTGATTTCGATTTGGATTTCGATTCTGCATTTTTATGATTGGCACGAAGTTTCATTGTCTGAGTGAAATTTACGGAGATTAACGGCGCAAAGATTACGGCAAGCATAAAATTCTTCAGGAACTCCTCAGATACACCTGAACGTGCAATGCCTGTACCTGTTGCAATCAGGAAGAGAAATGCACTGTTCACTGCGACTGTGTAGCATATCATCGGAACTCTAAGCTCATTAATTTTTCCCTTTATTCTTTCTATTGTCGTTATGATCATTATCGTGAAGCCCAGTACTGCGGGTGCTATGCTTACGAGTGCTAATTTCCAGTCATACCAGAAAAGAAGAATAGCTGAGAATAAAGCAGAATTTGAAGCTGTTCTGAATGCGGCCATGTTTGAATATAAAATACCTGCAATGTATACAAGTATTGAGATGAATGCGAAAAGCACTGCCATATATGCATAACTTAAAATGTATTCTTTTCCGTCATTGAAGAAAACGGATGAAACGATGTGCCATATATACCAGAAAGGCAATATTGATGTTAAGGCACAGATACCAGAAAGAAGATAAGAAACATAAGATGAGATTTTCATTTGAGATTTTCAACTCCTTAAAGCGATTATATAGTCAAGGATATTAAAGATAAATGCGTGAAACACCGAGAATTAAGACAAGTTAAAGGGATATATTGATTCAATAGGGAGGAGGAATGAAAAAATGATTAGCAGAATATCAGGTCAGTATAATCTTGATGCTATGAACAGAAAAAAGTCGCGTGCAAGTGTGAACTACGACAACGATAATGCCTCAGATACAGACAACGCAAATATAAGCTCATTCGGTGCCTTATTGTCTAAAGTGAATGCTGAGATGAAAAATATTCCTGAAGAACGAGAAGATTTAGTTGCGAAATTAAAGACGCAGATAGATTCAGGGACATACAATCCGCCGCTTGATAAACTTGCAGACAGGCTATATATCATCGGCATGCTTGATCTTGCGGAAGAATAATTCATGTCATGAGAGAAGAAGTGAAGAATCTGATTGACGCAGTGAATGAAGAATCAGATTATCTTGATGAACTTGCCGATGTGATACGTGACCAGAGAGAGGCCATGAGAGACCGCGACACAGAGAATGTGAATTCACTGATGAGTGAAATGCGGGATATATTTTTTGACGCTCAGACATCAGACACGAGACGCAATGATTTGAGCAGGAGTTTAGCCGCAAAATATATGTGCGAACCTAAAGCAAGCTCACTATCAGAGAAAATGCATGAAGATGAGCGTATGATATTCAACGGTGCTGTGGACAGATTAACGCAGACCATTTTTGTATTAAAGTCAGAAATGATGATTTTAACGGGCCTTATTGACCAGCACGAAAAATATACGTCTATGCTCCTTTCAGAATTCAACAGGCTGAACGGGGATAGACTTTCGCAGTCTGGCGGGGCTGACTTCAGGGGGTAGAGATAAATTATGAGCAGTTCATTCGGTTCGTTTGAGATGGGAAAATCTGCGTTGAATGCATTTAGATTAGGCATGCAGACCGTCGGGCATAACATCTCGAACATGAATACGGAGGGTTATTCACGTCAGCGTGTGAACTTCAGGACAGTTACGCCTGAAGATATTCCGCATGTGGGTCAGCTTGGGCAGGGCATGTATGCTGATGACATAGTGAGAATACGAGATGAATTTCTTGATTTCCAGTACAGGGACAACAACGCGGCATTAGGTTACTGGGAGAAGATTAATGACTTGTACGATTCGATTCAGAATTACATATCAGAGCCAGAATCATCAGGAATACGTTCAGCAATGGATACGTTCTTCACAAATGTGCAGACATTGCAGCAGACCCCAGAAGACGTAGCGGCAAGAAGAGCACTTGTTGAGAGCGCGAACTCACTGGGAATGATGATGTCTAATCTCATTGACAGTTTCAACACGTACAATGAAAGCGTAAATCTCAATATACAACAGGCTGTAGATGATGCAAACGGCATGCTCAGGGGAATAGCTTCACTGAACAAGAAAATATTCGAGGCAGAAGCACTTGATCAGAATGCGAATGATCTTAGAGATCAGCGAGATCTCCTGATAGACAGACTATCAAAGATGATGGATATATCCTACAATGAGCCAAAAGAATACAACGGAATAAAAGGCGAATTCTTTTTGTCAGTTAATGGACGAGTTTTAGTACAGGGTGAGAATGTCAGAGAACTCAAAGCACACTCTTTCATGTGGGATAATCAGGTTTATTATGACGTTCAGGTTTCAGACAATGAATTTGATATCGTAGAAGACCCAAACATAACGGAAGCACTTGCAACAGGCCCAGAAGGGACATATCAGCTTGTGGTTGACAGGACAGCTAACGGTGTTGAATGGACAGTAGGAGGAGGCAACGCACATTGTCTTGAAACGTATGCTGTGATGACATCTGAATTTGAGAACGGAATAATACTCAGTGACGAATCAGAGGATATCCCTTATAAGTTACAGTTCAGGACATTGAATGAAGATGAAGAACCTTCAGTGCTTACGATAAAGATAGACAAGGTAAGTTCTGGAAGCTGGATGCTTAGGGCAGAAGTTGACGGAGAGACTAAGGCAAGTGAACAGATAGATGAAGATATAACGATAAAAAATCTTTCAGAATTCATAAATGACGCGGCAAAGAAAAACGATATAAACCTGATTGTGAATGAAGACAGCGATACTAATACGATAACATTCAATACAGATCCAAATTTTGACTCACCTCTTGAACTCACGGATTACAGCGGTATGTTAGGCACATTGATTGAAGGAAAACGTGAACTTCTTGGAGTTGACATGAGGGCAGAGCCGCAGCATATAGAAGATGCACTGAACATATCAGGGTCATTCAGGTTACAGGTTGGAACACAGGGAACGCGTGTAACGTCAAATAATTTCAGGGAGAATCCAGGTAAAGGGCTTGAAGAGGGAGAAATTCTGAGCGAGGGGAAATCAGGAGACAAGTATACGTTCAGAGTTGGTGTATCATCTGAGCAGGCAGATATAACAGTGAAATGGGATCCGTCTGGAAACTGGGTATTGAGTTCAGATTTAGGAACAAGTGAGAAAGTCGGGTCTGTACTGACAGTTGAGTCACTTTCAAATTTCATGATGAATACGTTCACAAGGTCTTCAGGTGCAGATAATCCGGAATTGTCTAATCTGGAAGTTATATCAGGAAAATCATCGTCTGGGGTAGTCACACAGTTTTATGTTGAGAGCAAGAACTATCATCTTTTGAGCATATCAGATGTTGAAGGTGATTTAGCTTCACGCATGGGCATGTCGAATGAGAACCCTGTAATCACGATTGATGTTGAAAGTTCGGACAGCCTGATAACGATACGCAACAAGATAAACGAAAAGTATCAGGAAGAATACGGAATGACCAGGCCGGAACAGTGGGTACATGCCAGTGTAGACAACGGATATCTTGAGATAAGTGCAAATGTGGCCGGAGAAGCACAGAGAATCACACTTATGGGCAGTGAAGACGGAAACATGCAGGTATTGAGGAGACTGGGATTAACGAAAAATCAGCAGATAGTTACGGACATCAAGGACGATAACGGAGAGAACGTAATAAGTTACCGTGAGATTGCGTATATCCCGGAATCAGGAATATCAGAAGATGCTTCGTTCAGCCTTAACGGTGTTCACTATCTTTCAAGTGATAATAAATTCAACATGGCCAGAAGAATCCCAGCATTATCAGGAGACACGAGGAAACGATACAATGCGGAGACATTATCAGAAATAACAGAGGGATTGTGGCTGAATCTCAAAAATGCAGGAACAACGATAATAAATGTTCGTCATCACATAAGGGACGGCTCAATCAAGGCACTTGAAGAAGCAAGAGACGGTTTAATCCCTGAAATGAAAGCCTCGCTTGATGAAATGTCATACGGTCTGGTTACCAACATGAACGCGTTCAATTATTCAGGTTACGGCGTATCCGATGAGCTTACTACAACAGGTACAGCCTTCTTTAATCCATTGGGCATGAAATCGGGAGCGTCAGAGAGATTGAGCGTGAAAGATGAAGTAGCATCAAATATATCGCTGATAGCTGCGGCAATGGGGAAAAAGAATTCAGAGGGATTAGCTGTATCAGGAATAAGCGGAGGCTCAGGAGACGGAACAAATGCGTCAAGAATGATGACCTTAAACTTTGATAAAGTCTTGAATAACGGTACAGTAACAATAAGCGGCGTATATGACGGTCTGCTTTCCCAGATAGGCACGCGTGCAGGTCATGCAAAACTTCAATATACGACAATGCAGACGGTAAGCGATCAGATAGACTCACAGCGTCAGTCAGTATCAGGTGTGAATTTGGACGAGGAACTAATGGATATCGTAATTCTGAACCGTGCTTTTGGTGCAATGTCCAGATACATAACAACTATGGACGAAATGCTGAACACGATAATTAACGGAATGGGGCTTGTCGGACGATAATTTAGCCTGAACCGATAAGTTTTTTTTCAAGAAAGGAGCTTTACGATGAACAATCGACTGACGACAGCAACGATGTACGGAAGTCTGATGAGGACGCTGCAAGAGAGCCAGAGGAATATACAGGACTTGCAGAGACAAATAGCGTCAGGCAATAAATACAGTAAGCTGTCAGATAACCCTTCAGCAATAGCACGTTCAATGCAGATAAGTTCAACGCTTGGAGCAAACGACAGATATCAGACGAACACCACTAATGCAGTAACGATGCTGAGATATTCGCACAGTGCAATGAATAATGTACTAGATGCGGCAGAAGCAATACGTTCACTTATCATTCAGGCAGGAGACGGAGCATTAACGGCAGACGAATTAGGGGACATCTCGGCGCAGATAGAAGCGAACAAAAAAATTATGCTTGATAATCTGAATACACGTGTAGCAGGTCAATATATCTTCGGAGGAACTGACACATCAACAAAACCATTCATTGAACTTTCAGACGGAAGCATAGCGTATCAGGGAGCGGACAGCAGAATAACATATGCATTGAGTGAAAGCCTCTTAGGTGATGTTTCTTTTGCAGGAAGCGATATTGTTCCAGAGAATGATGACAGCTATTTTATATGCTCGCATTATGTCCCTATGGACTGGCAGTGGACAGGACGCGAGGAAAAAGTTCAAATTACGGTCGGGAATCGAACATTGAGCGTATTCATACCAGAAGATTGGGAAGATAACGATTACAATAAGACGAACACCGAAGTAGTAAATTACTCTGATAATAATGGCTACAGAGACCCGAATGAAGTTCACGGAATAAGCCTGTCAGATTTAGCCTCAATCGTGAATCAGTCTCTCGAAGAACAAGGTGCTGATATGCTCGTGAAAGCATACATAGAGACAGACAATGAGAATTCAAGACAGCAATTGATTCTGAAGAGCAATACAGGCGAGAAGGTAGGGATAACAGGGTGGCCGGATACTGATTATATGCCGGTAGCCGCAGAGATAACAAGCAAAGATGCAACTGGCATACACTGGAACGATTCAGAAGGCACTCAGGGTTTAATGGGAAATAATAACCTTTTGAACTGGCACGGCGGAACAGGAACGATAAAAATAAATACTGGAGATGAAGACTACAGTTTTGATCTTCAAAGCATAACTTCAATAACAGCATTAGTTGAAGAAATAAACAAAAAAGTTCCTCAAAATGAAGACGGAACACCATTTGCGTCATTAACGTCAGGAGAACTGAACGGCAGATTGATACTTCAGTCAACAGACGGGAATATGATAAAAGTAACAGGCGATGATGAAGAAGACATGAATGCACTTTTTGGCAGAACTTCAATAACAAGCTCATCATCATCAATGAAAATCATAGTAGGAGATGACGTAAACAAGAGTGTAAAAATATACATCAGTGAAGAAGATTCACTTTCGGAAGTTGCAGCACGAATAAACTCAATCAACGGCGTATACTCAAGAACGACAGCAGACGGAAAAAATTTAATCGTAATGGCTCAGAGAACAGGCGATGAACAAACAGACAGACTTCATATAGACGAAGCAAAAGAGGCATTGCATTACCCGTCATTGACGATAAAAACAGAAGGTGCAGTGTCAGAACTATATGATGTTGATTCAGAAGGATATGTTTCTGCAAAATACACAACGAGAATTCTTGATCATTCACATATGGACGTGTTCGATGTTCTGGGAATGGAGACGGCAATGAAGAGCCGTGAAATTCTGCCTGAAGAGACATTGAAAGTAGAAGAAGGTACACAATTACACTGGCGGGTAACATCAGGAGGACATACAGCAGATATAAAGCTGAATTCTGGAGAGTATACGCTTGAAGTGATAGCAGACAGACTCAAGAATGCTGGTGTAGGGTGGCTCGAAGTGACGCTTGAAAGTGATAATGCTGACGACTGGCAAAGAGGAACAGATGACTTTGAAGCGGCAACACAGAGATTAGTAATGCGTGGGTATAACGGTGAACAAGTTATATTCCTTGACATGAACGAATACAATTATGCGGCTCAATTAGGGCTTGATACATCACTTCGCACTGACAGCAATACAGGCACTAAATGTGTGAACTTTCCGTCAGCACCATGTGTTGATGACAACATAGGAGTTCCCATGAGAGTGCAAATGAATTGCGGAATGTATTATGACGTGAACATCAAAAAATCAGAAGTTGTAGATGCAAAAACAGGATTTGTTGACAGAAACAAAGTCATGCAGTCAATAGCAGATCAGGTGAACGAAATAGAAGGCCATGAAATTATGGGTTACACTGCGCATGTTGATGAATATGGTCAGGAGCTTTCAGATTCATCTTCAATATATTTTCTGTCTGGTGAGGCATTCACAGTTGTAGATATGCCGTTCAATGATCCCGAATGGAACGATTATTCAGGAGGGATAGCCGCACAAATGGGAATTCACGGAGGAGTAACATCAAATCTTAAAAAGACAAATGTACCGATGAAAGATAATGCGGTTTTTGAAGACGCATACGCAGATGCAGATGCAGATTTCCGCGAAGGCACAATAAGATTCGCAAATCTTGCACACTCAGTTGAAATTGACGTTTCAGCAGAAGACACAGTTAAAGATGTTATTGACCGTCTGCGTACACAGGCAGGAGATTGGCTGTATGTGAATTATTATGATGAGCATATGGGACAGCAGGCAACACGCAATACAGGGGATTATCCGTTAATATCGATCTCAAGCATAGACGGAAGTGCAGTGAATGTACTTGATGTTAAAGGACATATAGCACAGGATGCACTTGGCCTCTCAACAGGAATTCAGACGCGGCTCAATCCAGACGGAACAGACGAGGGAATTATGGAAGATTCATTCACATGGGACGTGAACGGTCAAACATCATTTCCTGCTGAAACAATCACGATTACAGTTGCGGGATATTCACACAGCATTGACCTCAAAGAGATAAGAGATGTTACAGGAGACAACGAGATAAAAGCTGACGATATAGCGGAGTTCGTGAATGCGAGAATGCAGGACTATGACGTGAGAGCAGAAATCAATGAAGATAATGAGCTTATGTTATGGTCATTGAGAGGTTACTCATTGAGCGTGGAATTTGAGAAAGGCAGTACAAATGTGACAAGTACGTTCATGGGTGAAGAATCATCTTCGAGATCATATTATCGCGGCGGCTATAATCTTGAGGGTAATGCAAACACACGAGGCATTGACGTTAATGATATGTATTCGGCAGGAATTTACGGACAGAACGCAACAATCAGAAGCGGAGCAAATACAATGCGTCAGAATGGCTTTGGTGTAATTGATGATGTCATCTCAATGGTGAATTCAGGCAATCGTGATGACATTACAGATAAGGCACTTCCGAAGATAGACGCATTCATAAACAATATATTGCGCGTGATGTCAGAGAACGGAGCATTGCAGGCGAGATACAACTACAACAACGACAGGCTCATCACAGAGAATGCGATAATGACAGAAGAGTATGATGACCTCGTTAATATTGATCCGGCAGAAGCAATAAGTCAGCTTATGGTTGCGGATTATATGTATCAGGCAAATCTCGCAGTGATATCAAGATTGATTCAGCCGAGCCTCTTAGACTTCCTGAAATAAGAAAAATTAAATCCCCCCGCAATGACACGAGGGGAATTTTTTTTTGCTTCTATAAAAGTGTACTCAGTTCTGTGTACTCGTAATTGAACGCCTCTGCCACACCTTTGAACGTCAATTTGCCTTTGTACGTGTTCACTCCGCGATATATCGCACTGTTATTACGGCACGCTTCCTCAAGTCCCATGTTCGCAATCTGCAAACCGTAACGCAATGTCGCATTCGTCAGCGCAATCGTACTTGTTCGAGGCACAGCTCCGGGCATGTTCCCAACACAGTAATGCACAACTCCGTCAAGAATATATACAGGGTCATCATGTGTCGTCATGTGTGAACTCTCTCCGCAGCCTCCCTGATCTATCGCTACATCAACAAATACTGCTCCCGTTTTCATCTCTGCAAGATATTTTTTCTTGAAGAGTTTCGGTGTCAATGCTCCGGGTATCAACGCCGAACCTATAACCAGATCTGCATCTTTGAGAGCACGTTCAATGTTCGCGTCAGTTGAGACCATTGTCTGAAGGCGGGAACCAAAAATTTCATCGAGGTATTCAAGACGTTTAAGGTTGACATCGAAGACAGTTACATTTGCGCCCATTCCCACAGCAATTTTGCACGCATTTGCTCCGACAGTTCCTCCGCCTAACACTACTACATTAGCCTTCGGGGTTCCGGGTACTCCTGCAAGCAATACACCTTCTCCGCCGAATTTCTTTTCAAGATACTTTGCGCCTTCCTGAATTGATAACCTTCCGGCTATCTGGCTCATTGGTGCCAGAAGAGGCAAATATCTTCCGTCCTCCTGAATTGTCTCATACGCAACTCCGCTCACATGACCTGCAAGAAGTGCGTCTGTCTGTGCCTGATCATTCGCGAGATGAAGATACGTATAGAGAATTAATCCTGGGTGAAAGAATTCATATTCAGGTTCAAGAGGTTCTTTCACTTTCACCATCATGTCAGATACTTTCCAGACTGCGGAAGCTGAATCAATTATCTTTGCTCCTGCTTTGGCATATTCTTTGTCACTGAAACCTGAACCTGCGCCTGCATCACGTTCAATGAAGACTTCATGACCCGCAGAGATATACGCTTTCACGTTATCTGGGGTAAGACCTACTCGGAATTCGTTGTTTTTGATTTCCTTTGCGCAACCGATTTTCATCAACGTACACCTTCTTTGTTATGGAATGATGATATTATACTGTGAATTGTAATGATAGAATACTCGCAAAAATGTTGAAAGCCGGTAGCAAATGATAAGCATAGTAATTCCTGTATACAATGAAGAACAATCACTGCCTTCACTATTCTCAAGATTAATACCAGTCATGAAAGATTACAATCACGAAATCATTTTCATCAATGACGGAAGCAAAGACGAATCACTTGCAATGCTTTTGCGTGAGAGCGGGAAAGATTCACGGGTTTATGTGATAGACATGGGAGGAAATTTCGGACAGCATGAGGCAATCATAAAAGGCTTTGAGGAATCACGAGGCTCACTGATTATCACAATGGACGCAGACTTGCAGAACCCTCCTGAAGAAATCCCCAGACTGATTGAACAATATGAACTTGGCCATGATGCAATAGGCACAATCAGAATAAAGCGAAAAGATACTTTCTTCCGGCGTTATGCCTCACGCATAGCAAATCGAATCACGAATCTCATAACGGGATTCAGAATCAGCGATTACGGCTGCATGCTGCGAGGATATTCGAGGGAAATTGTCGAAGAAATTCTGAAGGTCAAACGCAATGACATATTCATTCCTGCACTTGCACAGAAATTTTCACATAATCCGGTTGAAATAGAAATTTCACACAGTGAACGCGAGTACGGAGAATCGAAATACAGTTTTCTGAAGCTGATACGATTATTCATGAGCCTGATGAAGACTGCATATATGATAAGGAGATGATGATTATGAAGAATGCTGTAGTATTTGCATATAGTTCTGTAGGCTGTGAATGCATAAAGGTACTGCTCAATCGCGATGACGTAAAGATAACGCTCGTGTACACGCATGAAGATGACCCAAACGAAGAACACTGGTTTGATTCAGTGTATGAACTCTCAAAGCAGAACGGATTGAAAGTTCTCACAAGTGAACCGGATTATGAGACAGTGAAAGCCGCAAAGCCTGATGTAATATTCTCATTCTATTACCGTTCAATGATTGACATGAAAATTTTAGACCTTGCACCTTTGGGAGCATTCAACATGCATGGTTCGCTTTTGCCGAAATACAGAGGCCGTGCATGCGTGAACTGGGCAGTCCTTAACGGTGAGACTGAGACGGGAGTAACGTTGCATCACATGACGAAATACGCAGACAGAGGAAACATAGTGAATCAGGAAGCAGTATCAATCGGTGAAAATGAGACATCACATGACGTATTCATGAAGATAATTCCTGCGGCAGGTCGCGTATTATCACGTTCACTGAATGATATTCTTTCAGGGAATGCGGAAGGAACTCCTCAAGATGAATCGAAGGCAACGAAATTTGGAAGACGAAGACCAGAGGACGGATTAATAGACTGGTCAAAGAGCGCAAGAGAGATTCATAATTTAGTGAGGGCAGTAGCGAAACCATTTCCAGGAGCGTTTTTCTATCGTGACGGCAAAAAAGTTATGGTATGGAAGACATGCATAAAAGACGGACAGCTTGAGGTGCTTGAATGGGAAGAATTAAATTAGCGATAAAAATAGACATTGATACATTGAGAGGTTACACGGAAGGATTGCCGAAACTCTTAGACGCTCTGAATGAACATAAAGTTAAAGCGTCCATATTCTTCTCAATGGGGCCAGACAACTCCGGCAAAGCAATACGAAGAATATTCCGCAAGGGATTCATAACGAAGATGTTCAAGACAAAAGCAACGGCAGCCTACGGATTAAAGACGATGTTATACGGGACGTTACTGCCTGCACCAATGATAGCAGAAGCAAACC
>CAJOLN010000046.1 GCA_905235395.1 uncultured Synergistales bacterium | reverse complement strand
CCGAGAACATATGTATCCTGACGAAGAAGAATGAACTTTGAGTTTCGTACTCCTGTTGCCGCATCGATGAAGTAACTTGCTCCCCAATGTGCGCCCGGGCAGAACTTATCATATGCTTCTCTCATTTCCATGAGTGCCTGTACAGTTCCAATATACGAATCTTTATGCTTTCCTGATTCTACAAATCGCTTGCCGTATTCAACAAGTGCCGCTGTAGTTGTATATCCCCATGAGTATGCCCATGTTCCCATACGGCCTTTGCCTCCTGCTTTTATTACTGCGTCTTCAACTTTCTTCAGGATTGCTGACCAGTCTCCCTGCTCTGCTGAAAGGTCAATGCCTAATGCACCAGGATAACCCATTAACGGTGAAGGAAGGTCTGCCTCAACGAAATATCCTCCGAGTGCCGCAACCTGTTTCAATAATGGCTCAGTGTGTGCGTCATTCGTGCAGAAGAAGGCTGCATTCTTTCCGTATTTCTCAATCCATGAAGGCATATTCTCAAGGATATACTGCTGTGCTCCTGCTACTCCTACATCACCTGTTGGGTCTGGTGCTGTCTCGAACACAAATTTGATTCCTAAATCCTTGCATGCCTCTTCCATTATTGCGCGTCGAAGGCCAAGTGTCTCATAGCTCATGTGTCTTGGGAACGAGATATGAATGAATGTATCTGCACCCATTTTCTTTGCTCCAAGAGGAATCGTATAGCCGCGTCCTATGTGGTCAGTGTGTGTTGAAACGTCTGCTGCTTCGGAAATTACTGAAGGGTCTTCATGAGGTTCACCTGCAAGAAGGAGAATGTCGCTTCGTCTCTCGCGAATACGTCTGAAGGCTTCTGCTGTGCCCGGTACTGCCTGATTCACTACGATGACTTTCATTAATGGGTCATCTGCAAGCCCTACTATCTGGCTTATGGTTGTTTCCTGCTCCGATGTGAAGTTATCAGGATACGTAACGTGCGTAATCATTCCGCCGTTTGCTGAATCTCCGTACATCTTTATCATCAGCTCTGCACCGCGCAGGTCATCTTCACTCTGAGAGACTGTGCCAGTCATGATTCCGATATGGAACTTTGCGGGTTCTGTTGCCAATGATGAAAAAGCGAATAACGAAAGTACAAGCATGAAAGATAAAATGATTTTCGTCTTCAAAATTAAAATACCTCCTGTTAAAATTTGGAATAAGTTAATTATAACAGTTAATGAATTTTTTGAATCTCTTCAGGAGGTGCAGACTAAGAATCAAATGCGCAAATACATTTTTGGAAAAGTATTCGCAAGTTTGCTCACACTGTTTGTCGTCATCACTTTAACATTCTTCATGATGAGAATGATTCCAGGAGGCCCATTCACAGATGAAAAAGCAATTCCTTCATTCGTACTCGAAAAAATGATGAACAAATATCATCTCAATGACCCGTTATTGATTCAGTATGGAAGATATTTGCTCAATGTCTTATGTTTCGATTTAGGGCCTTCATATCGTTATGAGGGAATGACTGTGAATGAGTTAATCGCATCAGGCTTTCCCGCTTCATTCATGGTCGGAGGCATTGCGTTAGTCCTCTCATTGATTGTAGGAATACCTGCGGGAATCATCTCGGCATTGAAGCGCGGAAAATGGCAGGACAGACTTTCAATGATACTTGCGACATTAGGAGTAACAGTTCCGAGTTTCGTAATTGCGGCGGCATTCGTGTATATATTTGCATGGCGGTTAGGATTGGTTACGGTTGGGTTCTGGGAAGGAATATCAACGGCTATACTTCCGGCAATAACTCTTGCGGGTTATCCTGCTGCTTTCATCTCAAGATTGATTCGTTCGGGAATGCTTGAAGTTCTTCAACAGGATTATATTCGCACAGCACGTTCTAAAGGATTGCATGAGCGTGCAGTAATTTATGTTCATGCTCTTAAGAATGCAGTCATACCTGTCATAACGTATCTTGGCCCACTGACCGCAGGAATACTAACAGGGAGCTTCGTTGTTGAACATGTATTCGGTGTACCCGGACTAGGAACGTTCTTTGTTACGAGCATAACCAATCGCGACTATACGACCATAATGGGCATAACGATATTCTACAGTGCGTTATTGGTCTTCTTCAACCTGATTGCTGATATATGCCTTGCGTTCGTTGATCCAAGAATAAAATTGAGGTGATGAAAATGAATCTTTATGACCCTTCACTGTTTGAGCCTTTATCCCCCGATGAAAAAATTCACTCTGAGACATTGAGACCGTCATTAACGTACTGGTCTGACGCATGGAGAAGATTGAAGCATGACAGTTTAGCGTTATTCGGTCTGATTGTGATTGTGACTATTCTTCTGCTCGCGATATTCGGCCCAATGTTCTCACCGTATGAATATGATGCAATGGACTTCATGTGCATTAATGAAACGCCGAGTATGTCTCATTGGTTCGGGACTGATATATTTGGAAGGGATATATTCGTTCGTGTGATGTATGGTGCAAGAATTTCATTGGCAGTTGGATTCATGGCCAGCATAATCAGCTTGTTCATCGGCGTAATTTATGGAGGCATATCTGGTTTTGCAGGAGGACGAACAGATGAAATCATGATGGGGATAGTTGATGTTATATACAGCGTTCCAATGATGATATATGTGATTCTCTTAATGGTTGTCGTTGGGCCGGGACTGAAAAGCATATTCATAACGCTCGGCATAACATACTGGGCACCAATGGCGAGAATGGTACGTGCGGAGATAATGAGACTGAAGAACGAAGAATTTATCTTAGCGGCACGTGTCATAGGAGCATCATCGAAAAGAATATTACTGCGTCATCTTATTCCTAATGCAATGGGTTCTGTTCTCGTTACTCTCACATTCTCGATACCTGGAGCAATTTTCACGGAAGCATTTTTATCGTTCGTTGGGCTTGGAGTGAGTGCACCTATGGCAAGCTGGGGAGTTCTTAGCAATGATGCAGTAGGTACACTCTCAATGTATCCGTGGCAGTTATTCTTTCCTGCGTCTGCAATCTCAATCACAATCCTTGCGTTTAATTTTCTTGGAGACGGATTGCGTGATGCATTAGACCCTAAACTAAGGAAGTGATGAATCATGAGTGAAAATATTTTACGTGTTGAAGACCTTCATATGTCATTCTTCACTTCGGCAGGAGAGGTTAAAGCTGTAGGAGGAGTTACGTTTGATGTTCGGAAAGGAGAAGTGCTCGGTATAGTCGGAGAATCAGGGAGCGGTAAGAGTGCAACAATGTTATCTGTAATGGGGCTTCAGGGTACATCAGGACGAATCAAATCAGGAAAGATTATGTTCAATGATGAGGACATGAGCACAATGAATATGAATGAGATTCGCGGAAGAAAAATCTCGATGATATTTCAAGACCCAATGACGAGCTTAAACCCTGTCTTAACGATTGGATATCAGCTTGAAGAATCATTACGCCGTCATAAATGGAAAGGTGATATTCATTCGCGTGCACTTGAAATGCTTGAACGTGTTGGTGTTGTCCCTGCGGAAAAACGAATCCGTCAGTACCCTCATGAGTTCAGCGGAGGGCAGCGTCAGAGAATCATGATTGCTATGGCGATGATATGTGAACCTGAACTCCTCATTGCCGATGAACCAACAACTGCACTTGATGTTACGGTGCAGGCACAGATACTCGACCTCATGAAGGAATTGCAGAAGTCTTCGGGAATGTCAGTGATACTCATCACACATGACTTAGGTGTAATCGCAGGGAATGCAGACAGAGTACTTGTGATGTATGGAGGTCAGATAATGGAAATGGGAACGAGACGCGATATATTTTATTCGTCAGCACACCCATACACGAAGGGGTTATTGCGTTCAGTTCCAAATCCAGATATGCCCAAAGAGAGATTGATTCCGATTGAAGGACAGCCGCCCGATTTGCTGAATCCTCCGAAAGGCTGCCCATATGTTAAGAGATGTCCAGAAGCAATGAAGATATGCATGAATCAAAAGCCGGAAAGAATAACACTGTCAGAAAGTCATTGCTATAGCTGCTGGTTAGGGGTGAAGAATAATGCTTAGTGTTGAAAATCTCAAAAAATATTTCTACACTTCAAACGGAATTGTACATTCAGTTGACGGTGTGAGCTTCAATCTCCGCAAAGGTGAGACACTCGGACTTGTCGGTGAATCAGGGTGCGGAAAGACAACAACAGGACGAACAATCATAAAGCTGTATGAACCTGATGAAGGCAAAATCATTTTCGATAATCAGGACATAACCCATATTACACAGAATGAAATGCTGCCTTTCAGAAAGAGAATTCAAATGATATTCCAAGACCCTTATGCATCATTGAACCCTCGAATGACAGCAGGCGATATAGTTCGTGAACCTATGATCATTCACGGCATACCCAAAGATGAACATGATGACAGAATAAATCACTTAATGCGTCTCGTGGATCTGAACAGTGAGCAAGCCGGACGTTATCCTCATGAGTTCAGCGGAGGACAAAGACAGAGAATCGGAATCGCAAGAGCACTTGCAGTTGAACCTGAACTCATCATCTGTGATGAACCAATCTCTGCACTTGATGTTTCAATTCAGGCTCAAATCGTGAACATGCTTGAGGATTTGCAAAATCAGCTTGGCCTCACGTATCTTTTCATTGCACATGATTTATCTATGGTAAGGCACATAAGCACACGGGTAGCTGTGATGTATCTCGGAAAGATAGTAGAACTTGCAGACAGTGATGAATTGTATACGAACCCTAAGCACCCTTATACACTTTCACTGATGTCATCGATTCCAATTCCAGACCCTGATAAATCAGATTCACGTCATCACATTTCACTTAAAGGAGAGATTCCGAATGCCTTGAATCTTCCTGAGGGTTGCAGTTTTCATCCGCGATGCCCGAAAGCAAAACCTGAATGCCGAAGTCTTGATGTTACACTTAAAGACATTGGGAACGGTCATTTATGTTCTTGTCCGTTCACAGAATAAATTTTTGAGGAGGTTATATTCTCATGCGAAAAATTTTTCTCGCACTTCTTCTCGTCTTCATTGCCTCATCTGCTTTTTCTGAATCAGGCGAGATAGTCTTCAACTTAGGAGCTGACCCTAAAACAATAGACCCTGCACTGAACAACACACTCGATGGAGCAAATGTTATCGTCAATGCGTTTGACGGTCTCTTTCGTACAGGTTCCGATGATTTACCTGAACCAGCATGTGCATCTTCATGGGACGCTTCAGATGACGGCATGACGTGGACGTTTCACCTTCGCGACGGATTGAAATGGTCTGACGGAAAAGCATTAACTGCATCACAATTCAGAGACGGTTTCATGCGGGTACTTAACCCTGAGACGGGATCACCATATGCATACTTAGCATTCTTCATAAAGAACGGTGAAGCATTCTACAACAGCAAGGCAAAAGCTGAAGACGTTGGCATACATGCTCCTGATGACAAGACTTTGATTCTTGAACTTGAGTATGTACATCCTCTGTTGCTTGATTATCTCGCGTTCCCGATTTTTGCTCCGGCACGCAATGACTTAATCAGTGAATACTCTTCTGCATGGTCAGCTAAACCTGAGACATACATATCAAACGGAGCGTTCAAACTCGAAAGTTGGAAACACGGCGACGGAGGAGAGATTATTCTTGTGAAGAATCAAAATTACTGGGACGCAGATAACGTGAAGTTAAACAAATTACGTTTCGTGTTGATAAATGATGAAAATACTTCTATGGCAGCGTTCAAAGCAGGAAGAATTGATTACATGGGTTCAATTCCTTCTGTAATGAGGCCCATGCTCCTAAAGAGCGGAGAAGCTGTATCACTTCCTTCATTGGGTATTATGTTCTGTGATTTCAATGCTGCGAGGAAACCCTTTGATGATGTGAGAGTGAGAAAGGCATTCTCATTAGCAATATACAGAAGGGTAATTACGGATAAAATTCTTATGGGAGGAGAAAAACCAGCAAGAGCTCTTGTATGTTATAGTGTGCCCGGCTCAACTGACGATAAAGATTTCAGGACAGAAGGAGGAGATTTTTTGCCAGAAAATGCAGACGTGAAAGAAGCGAAAAGACTCTTAGCAGAAGCAGGATACCCTGACGGAAAGAATTTCCCTCACGTAAGTTATAAATACAACTCGAATCCCAGCAATAAGGCATTAGCTGAAGTGTTACAGGCCATGTGGAAGAGTGTGCTCGGAGTTGAAGTTGAACTGCGTAATGAAGAATGGAAGGTTTTCCTTGAGACACGCAAAAGGAAGGATTATGACATTGCCCGTGATGCATGGGATATGGACTTCCCTGATCCAATTAATATTCTTGAACTCTTCGTCTCGAACGCAGCGCAGAATAACAATGGCTATTCAAATCAGAAATACGATGAGGCAATGAGAAATGCTGTTCATGAAACAAATCGTGCAAAGAGAATCAATTATCTTCATGAGGCAGAAAAAATTCTAATGGAAGACGTGCCGATTGCACCGATATATTTCAGTTCGTCATCGATAATGCAAAGTTCAAGAGTGAAGAATATATATCATTCACCGAGAGGACTTGTGATATTCAGAGGAGCATATACGTTAGACTGAAAAAATATTCTGGCTGTGATATTATTTTCAATGTTCCAAAAATTTTTTGATGAGGTGAGACTCTTCTATGAGAAAGTTTCTTATATTCAGCGTATTAGTTTCATTAATGGCAATGCCGGCGTTCTCTGCTGAACCTATTCGTATCGGCGAGATTGCAACAGTAACAGGCGACTTTGCTGCTTACGGAGTAGCAGAGGTAGAGAGCATCAAGATTGCAGTGAAAGAAATCAATGATGCAGGCGGAGTATTAGGCAGACCTCTCGAAGTTATCATGTACGATTGCAGAACGCGACAGGAAGACATGGTGAACGCGGCAAGAAGACTCGTTGAGCAGGACAAAGTTGTAGCAGTAATCGGCCCCTCAGGATCAGGTTTATGTATCGCAGCAGCACCAATCTTCACACGCGGACACGTTTCACACTTAGGAACTCTTCCAACAAATCCCCTCGTAACAGTCAATGAATCCGGCAAGGTCAGACCGTACAACTTCAGAATATGCTTCTTAGATCCGTATCAGGGTGCAATCATGGCACAGTTCGCATTGAAGACACTCAAAGCAAAGAAGGCAGCATTGCTCTATGATGTATCGAGTGATTATTCACAGGGTCAGCGTGAATTCTTTGTGAAGACCTTCGAGGCTTCAGGAGGAAAACTTGTAGCAGATGAAGGCTTCAGAGGTGAAGATGTAGATTTCAGATCACAGCTCACGAACATGAAGGACAGCGGAGCAGACGTGTTGATATTCCCGTTCATGGGGAAATCACTTCCTTTAGCAGTGAAGCAGGCACGTGAACTCGGAATTGAACTTCCAATTGTAGGCGGAGACGGATACGGTGATTTCATGTGGGAGATTTCCGGCGAGACACTTCGCAATACATACTGGGTAAGTCACGTAGACAGATATGATCCGACACTTGCAGGTTTCTTCGCGAAATATCTTGAGAGTGCAGGCACTGAATGCCAGGAATTCATGAATGCTGTTATGGCTTACGATTGCGTTTACTGGCTGAAAAATGCGATTGAAAGAGCAGGAAGCGATGACCCTGAGAAGGTACGCGATGCACTCGAACAGACCAAAGACCTCAAACTTATGCACTGTGTTCTCACAATGGATGAATTCCATAACCCGAAGGATAAGGACGGAGTTATCCTGAAATGTGACGAGAAACAGAAGAAAGCATTATTCTTTGAAAAGATTCGTCCGGAATAAGATTCAGAATTGAAAATTATGCGCCGGCTTTCGGGCTGGCGTTAATTTTTTAATAGGAGGAAAACATATCATGACACGTGAAGAAATGGACAAAATTTTGGGCGTTGAGGGTAAAGAGGTTTGGCAGCCTGATTATGATTACGGTGAAATGTCAGAAGAAGAAAACGAAGAACTCACGAAGCTACTTGAAAGTCTCACAGAAGACGATTTGAAGATAGCTATGATAGAAGTCGTTGACCGATGGACTGGTGAGGTTAAAGAAAGAATCTATGTTGACGATTGATGATTTATTCTTCAAATACAGCCAGCCAGCTCGTAAATTTTTTGCAAAGCATATATCTGTACGTGAGGAATTCAGATTTGACGTTCTGAAGCTACTTAATCATGATCATGCTGAACAAGTCAACTATAAGCGTCTGCATGGAAAACTGAAGGAATATTCACGTATCGCAATCGGAAGTTACAGAATCATATACAAAGTCATTAACAGTGAAATAATCGTTGTTGATGTAGTAATGGCAGGTTCAAGAGGAGACATATATAAAAAATTTCAAGGAAGGTGATTTATTTGGCATTTACATTCTCAACTCTCATTCAACAGATAATCAACGGCTTATCTCTCGGTAGTGTCTACGCATTAATTGCTGTTGGTTATTCTCTGGTCTACTCAATATTATTATTCTCAAATTTCGCACACGGAGGTTTTCTCGTTGTTGGAGGTTACGCTTGTTACTTCCTTCTCACGCAATGGGGTTATGGTGTCGCTGTCTCAATGACAGGTGCACTCTTTGCTTCAGGACTCACAGCAGTAATCACTGAACGCCTTGCATACAAACCCATTCGTGAACGTACATCACTCACTCTCTACTTGCTGATTGCATCAATGGGAGTGAATATCATCATCGAGAACTTATTCGTTGTTACTGTCGGAGGACGTATACGCGCATTGCCACAAAATACATTTCCAACGGGAGTATTCAATTTATTCGGAGGAGTTGCACTCAGCGCATCGGATATTATTTCGCTCGTTACAGCCGTAATATTCCTCAGCCTCCTTCAGATTTTCCTCAACAGAACTCGGTGGGGTTTAGCAATTCGTGCGGCCGCTTGTGATATTCGCACTGCGGGATTAATGGGCGTTAATGTTACGTTCCTTATCAGCCTCGTGTTTTTCGTCGCAGGTGTACTTGCTGCTGTAGGAGGAATATTCCTGTCTGTACGTTACAGTCTGTATCCTCAGTTGGGCAGCATAACGACTAAGGCATTCGTTGCGGCAGTAATCGGAGGATTAGGTTCGCTTCCCGGTGCAGTTGTGGGAAGTTTAATTCTTGGACTTGCAGAAATGCTTACGGCTGGATTCATCAGTTCACAAATGCGTGATTTGGTCGTCTATTCACTGCTCGTAATCATGCTTCTGATTCGTCCTGCAGGTTTCTTCGGTAAAACGATAAGCGAGAAGATATAATCATGAAGAGAAATATTATACTCATAATCATTGGCTTATGCTTGGCATTATGGCCCTTAGGAGGCTATCAGGAAGGCATAGTTATTCTCATGTGCATAAACTGCGTTGCGGCTATGGGAGTTTCAATCTTAACGGGCTTCACCGGAATATTCACGTTAGGACATGCGGCATATATGGCACTTGGTGCATACACAACAGCAATAATGACCGTTCGATATGGTATTCACTGGTTACCCGCAGTAATCGCAGGCGGATTAATGGCCGTCATAATTGCATGGCTTATAGGTGTTCCCACATTGAAGCTCACAGGTGATTACTATGCAATTGCGTCTATAGGATTAGGTGAGGCAATTCGATTGATACTCGAAAACTGGCAGTCATTCACGAGAGGTTCAAGAGGCTTTCCGGGAATTGACCCGTACACTACAAGAGTAATGGCCGTAACAATATTCATTCTGCTGGCGATTCTGATGTTCAACATGTTAGACAGCAGACTAGGAAGAGAACTCAAAGCCTCACGAGATGATTCAACTGCGGCTTCACTTATGGGATTCAACACTCCACATTCACGAATGAAAGCATTAGTCATCTCTGCATTCTATTGCGGGATTGCTGGTTCAATGCTCGGAGGTTACATGAGCTTCATTCAGCCTTCTATGTTCGACATGATGAAGTCTACAGAACTTACTGCTGTTGTTGTCTTCGGAGGATTGGGTTCAATGAGCGGAAGTATATTAGGCTCTGCGGCAATCACGTTAATCATGGAATACTTCAGAGACATCTCACAATACAGAATGCTAATCTACGGTCTTCTTCTCGTCATCATAATGGTGTTCCGTCCAGAAGGATTATTAGGCAGTCATGAAGTATGGGACTTCTTAAAATTCAGAAAGGAGGCAGATAAAAATGCTTGAACTTTCACACGTTGATATGTTCTTCGGGGGAATTGCCGCTCTTCACGATATGAGCTTCACGATTCATAAGGGCGAACTTATGGGCATAATCGGGCCTAACGGTGCAGGCAAGACAACGATATTCAACATAATATCAGGAGTGTATATGCCTACAGCAGGAACGATTTATTTTCAGGGAAGCGATATTACTCCGTTGAAAGCGTATCAGATTAACAGGCTTGGAATTGCAAGAACGTTCCAGAATTTGAGACTGTTCACTCGTTCGACAGTACTTGAGAACGTAATGACATCTGCGCAGAACAGATACATCAACACATACAAAAAAGAATTATTCTCAGGCAATATCTCAAGGACTAATGCACCTGATCCTGAAGCATGGTACAGTTTCATTGAGTCATGCTTACACTTGGGACGCTGGAAGAAAACAGAACAAGTATTGCGCTTTAATAGCATGGAACTTCTTGAACGTGTTGGTCTTGCTGACCGTGCAAATCAAACCGCAGGAACTCTCCCTTATGGTATGCAGAGAAGGCTCGAAATTGCCCGCGCATTAGCATTGTCTCCAAAACTCCTCATGCTTGATGAGCCTGCCGCAGGAATGAATCCCGAAGAAGTTTTTGAACTCAATGATTTAATCACAGGAATTCATAAAGACTTCGATTTGACTACGCTTGTCATTGAGCATCACATGGATTTAATCATGAAGATATGCCCTCACATTATCTGCCTGAACTTCGGAGCAAAAATAGCAGAAGGTTCAAGCGAAGATATTCAGAATAACCCAGAAGTCTTAGCGGCGTATCTCGGCACAGATGAAGAAGAGGTGATATGAATCATGGCAGAAAAAGTTTTGCTTGAGGCACAGAATATTCACGTGAACTATGGAGCTATTCAGGCTCTTTCAGGTTTCTCACTGAAGCTCATGGAAAACGAAATTGTTTCTGTTATCGGTGCAAACGGAGCAGGAAAATCGACATTCATGAATGCATTGATGGGTATGGTTAAGGTTGCAAAGGGCGATATATTTTTTGACGGCTATCCTCTTTCATCACAGAATTACAAGATAGTACGAAGCGGTTTATCTCTTGTCCCTGAAGGCAGACGTATATTTGCACCTCTCACTGTCGAAGAAAATTTGAAGATTGGTGCGTTCACTCGAAAGGACGTAAGCGAACTCAAAGAAGATTACGATTGGGTGTTTTCTCTGTTTCCAATATTGCAGGAGAGACTGAAGCAGTATGCAGGTACGTTGTCAGGTGGTGAACAGCAGATGCTCGCGATTGCACGTGCATTAATGGCAAGGCCAAGAGTGTTATTGCTTGATGAGCCTTCGCTTGGTCTTGCTCCTATTATTATTCGTGGAATCTTCAAAGAATTGAAACGCGTTAATGAACAGGGCGTGAGTATTCTTCTTGTTGAACAAAACGCTAAACAGGCTTTGCTGCTTTCACACAGAGCATACGTTCTTCAGACTGGAAGATTATTGAAGGAAGGACTGAGTAAAGATTTGCTCGAAGACAGAGACATAAAAGCCGCGTATCTCGGTCAGAGTGCATAAAACATACAGGGGGCTTGTGAGAAATTGCGAGCCTCTTTTTTTATGCATAACGCAGAGGCAATTCTAATCCGTTTGATTCTAAAAGCTCACGATTCATGAAAAGTTCGGGCAATTTTCCTTCTGCACTCACAATACCATTTTTAAGAATTATTGCACGAGTACATACATCAATCGTCATATCCAAATCATGGCTTGCAAGCAATATCGTCTTCTCACTATCACTCAGAAAATTTATCACTCGTCTTCTTGCTTTTGGATCTAATCCCGCTGTAGGTTCATCAAGAAGCAATATGTCAGGTTCACTCACAAGAACTCCTGCTATCGTTACCATTCGTTTCTCTCCGCCTGATAGTTTATGCGGCGGACGTTCCGCCAAGTGTGATATACCCAATGAACTTAGAATTTCATTTGCGCGTTCATGTGC
>CAJOLN010000045.1 GCA_905235395.1 uncultured Synergistales bacterium | reverse complement strand
CAATCGTATCTGGCATTTCAGGCGGCAAATTCACATTCTCAGAGCGTCCTGCAAGAATGTCTATCACTGACTGAGTGAATGAATGATTGCTCGTGAACGTTATTAACTGCGTAGTGTCTTCCGTCTCTGCTATTGCCGGCATGTCCTGTTCTGTCAAAGCATACTCGTTCATCAACGCGTCAAATACTCCGGGTATGGCTTCACTCTCTGATGATACATTGCTGATTTGAAGTGTCTGGGTCTGTGCCTGCGTCTGAATATACGCCGTTACTTCTGACGGCATGATTATATCCCTCCTTTGATGTGAATCTTTATCTTTGTCTGGGACGTGCCATTAATTCGGTTAGTCTTGCTGCTTTTGCTGGTTTTACTTTTCCAAGTATCGCAGATCTCGCGTCATTCGGAAGTTTCATCAGAAGTTCTACCGCCAGTGAGTCCCTTAGCTGTTCAACTACTGCCGCCGCATTCCTCGCTGACATGTCCTGATATGTACGCGCAACCTGATTCATTAATTCCTGTTCTCTTTCTGTGGATATTGATGAATTCTCTGATGCTGCGTTCTGTTCTTCCGCATGAAGTCTTCTTTGCCGTCTTGCTATGTCTCGTGACATCTCAAGCAATGCACGTTCACGTTCCTCGTAGACTACCATGCGTGCAATATCCTTGCTGTCTAGTGAACGTTCCCATGCGTCAAGCCTTCTTTGCCATTGGTCAAGCTCAACTGCCCGCCTCTCCTGTGATGTCAGTGCATATACTTCCGGGACTTGAAAAAATTCCGCCAGCTTAGGCCCTGCGTATGGTATCTTCGGAATGATTGACCATAACAACGGACGACCGTCCCATATTCCAGAGAGATGCATTCCTGTTGCTGTACCCAATGCCAATAATAAAAGCCAGAATAAAAACATCAGCTTTCCTAGTTTCTTTTTTTTCTTCTTCTTTCTGACTACTGGCTGTGACGGTGCGTTTACTTCCTGAGGTGCATTCGGTGTTCGTTCTTCTGCCATGCTTTACCCTGCCTCTCTAAGTCTGCGGTATATCGACATTATATTTCTCACGTAACGCTTCGATACTTCTGGTATGTTCCCCGAATCTACTTTCGTAGGGCCTGCGTTGTATGCCGCAAGAGCTTTCTCTATATCCCCGCGATATTTATCGGTCAAATCTGAAATATATCTTACTCCGCCTTCTATGTTCTGCACTGGATCAAACGGGTCATTCACTCCTAACATTGCTGATGTTCGCGGCATTAACTGCATTAATCCCTGTGCTCCTTTATTTGATACTGCCTGAGTGTCCCAGCCGGATTCAACCTGAATCATTGCCCGTATAAGTTCGTTGTCGATATTATATTTCTGTGCACATTCATCTATTATGTCTTTCAGTTCAAGATAGCTCGTCTTACCTGATACATTGCTTCGTGATTGTGCCGTTCTCTTTGCACGATTCACATCATTGAGTACATCAACAAATCTGCTCCTCAATGGCTCGGCTGGACTGTTATACATATCTGGCATTATCCTTCGGTTAATTTCTTCTATGCGGCTTAATACCCGCGTTACGTTCGTCAGGTTAGGCCCCATGATTTTATATTCCTCCTTTATGTGAAAATTGTACGGTCGCTACATCATCTAGTTCATTCTGCTCTATGCCCAGACGTTCAAGAAAGTCTGCCTCTTTCAGATGATCTATATACGTCTCCATGATTCTCACATCACGATGACGTTCTACTAATCTCGCTTCTGTTCCGAGTATTCGTGTCCTTACGTCTGCGAGTGAAGTCTTGCCTTTCGTTATGTCCGTGTCTATTGCCGATATGAACTGACGCTGAAACCATAAATCATTTGCTGAGATTGATTTCGTTCCTGTCCTGCTGAAATCATGAATCGCCTGTGCCTTTTCTCCTTCAAGCTGTGTTATGTGATTCAATACTGCCTGTTCTTCGCTTCGTTCTGCCGCTAAGATTGCCTGTTCGTTTTTACGGCTGTCCTCCCGTATTTTTAATATACGATTGAACGTTGATATTCTTTGCTGCATTCATTCACACTCCTTTTATGATTGCGTCTGCTGATTCGGATATGGTGCTAATGAAAGTAATCGTTTGTCCGTTTCTTCAAATGTCGTTGGGTCTTCCACTCTCTGTGATAGAAAATTCCTCACGTCTTCCATGTTCGCAAGTGCCCAGTCAACACGCATGTTTGAGCCTGACTTATACGCTCCTATATTGATTAAGTCTTCGGACTCTGCATACGTAGCAAGCAAATCACGTACACGTCCTGCCGCGTCAAGATGTTCACGAGATACTAAGGCAGGCATTACACGGCTCACTGAATCAAGAACACTAACTGCGGGATAGAAATTACGTGCGGCAATTCGTCTTGACAAAACTATATGACCGTCAAGAATTCCACGCACAGTATCAGCAACTGGTTCATTCATATCATCTCCGTCAACTAAGACCGTGTATATTCCCGTTATGCTTCCTACTTCACCTGCACCTGCACGTTCTAACAATCTGGGTAACATCTCGAAAACTGAAGGCGTATATCCTCGTGTTGCAGGAGGCTCACCAATTGCGAGTCCAATTTCACGCTGTGCACGCGCTACACGTGTTATCGTATCCATCATCAACAACACATCTTTTCCCTGATCCCGAAAATATTCGGCTATTGCTGTTGCTGTCATCGCTGACTTCAATCGAATCAATGCAGGCTGATCTGATGTTGCGATAACGAGAACTGAACGCTTCAATCCTTCCGGGCCTAAATCACGTTCAATGAATTCACGAACTTCACGGCCTCGTTCTCCGACAAGTGATATAACATTCACATCTGCTGTAGTGTATCGTGCCATCATTCCCATTAACGTACTTTTTCCTACGCCTGAACCTGCGAATATCCCTATACGCTGTCCTTTTCCAAGCGTCAGCATTCCGTCTATCACACGAACTCCCACGCTTAATGGTGTATCTACCATTTTCCGCCTCAATGGGTGAGGAGGAGTTGCGTACAACGGGTAGAAATCACTCGCAACAACTGGGCCTTTGTCATCGATAGGGTTGCCTAAGCCGTCAAGTACACGGCCAAGTAATGCGTCACCGACAGGAACTTCAAGAGGCCGATTCGTAGATACAACATCACAGCCCGGCCCAACTTCCTGCAATGCTCCCAATGGCATTAAAAGCACACGGTCTTCACGAAAACCTACAACCTCAGCATCAAGTTCATGTGAACCGTCACGAAAGCATATGTGACATAAATCACCAACACGAACATCAGGCCCTTGCGACTCCGCTACCAGTCCTACAACCTGCACTATCCTTCCGTTAATTTTGATTAATGGCTTCTGGAGCAAATCTACAGAAAATAACTGAAATAAATTATCATCTGTCATTGCTTGCTCACCTGCTGGAATATTTCATCTACCACTCCTTCAACTTGTGACATCTGCGTTTTCCACCTCGCATCATATATCCCTAATCCTGTTTCAACTATACAGCTTCCTGTTTCAACATTAGGATCTGATTTCATTTCGAGCTTCTTCACTCCGCGCAGTGCCTCCTGAAATTTCGTATCAAGTTCACCTTCAAGATGTTTCATGTCTTCCGGCGATACATAAATTAAAATCTGATTTTTGTCGCTCAATCGTGAAAGCAATTCTGAAAGTACATAATCTATTGTGTTGGGATTCAATTCAACCTGACGCTGAAGCATTCTGCGTAACATCTCTGACCATACGCGAATCATTCTGGGCTGATTGAGATTAACAAGACCTGCAAAATTTTCTTCGAGCTTCTTTCCTATTCCTTCAATCACTCCTGCTAAACTTGAAAACTTTTTCAGATATTCCTGTTCAATCTCAAGGCGCGCTTTCTTCAGACCTTCGTCATATCCACGTGCCTGGCCTTCCGTGATTGCCTTTTCTCTTGCCTGATCTGCTTGCATTCGATGCATTTTCTGATTCAAGCTGTTTCTTGCGCTGCTGATAATCTGCCTTCACCGAATCAATTTCACTTTCAAGTTTCGTCTTCGCTTCATTGAGTTCAAGATTTTTCACTTCAGCATTACTCAGGCTGTTCGTCAGTGCTTTCACTTGCGCTGTCAGTTCTTCAATCTCTCGTGTCTGTTCCTGTGTGCATATCTGCACTTTAGGCTGTGGTGCAGGAGTTTTCTCTGGCTTTGAAGGTTTTGGTTCTGCTGGTGACGGCTTCGTTCCTGATTGCTTTATCTCGCTTTCAAGAATTCCTATCTTAACTGCCTGCGGTAATAGTCTGACCGTTCGCAATACTCTCTGATGTGCAAGACCATTAGACAATTAACTCGTCTCCTCCGCCAGTCGATATCACTATCTCGCCTTTCTCCTCCAGACTGCGAATCACATTCACTACCTTCTGTTGTGCCTCTTCGACATCTTTCACTCTCACAGGCCCCATGAAATCCATATCTTCCTGTAACATTTCCGCTGCTCTCTTCGACATGTTCTTGAAGTATTTCGTCTTGAGGTCTTCCGTTGCACCTTTAAGCGCAAGACTGAGTTCTTTGAGGTCAACTTCACGAAGCACTCTCTGTAATGCACGGTCATCAAGCCGCATTGAATCTTCAAACACGAATAATCTTTTCTTGATTTCCTCTGCTAATTCTGGGTCATTCTCTTCAAGATATTCCATGATGTTGCGTTCTGTTGCCCGGTCTGTGCTGTTCACTATCGCTACTACTGCGTCAATTCCTCCCGCTACACTGAAGTCCTGACCCATTACTGTGCTTAGTTTACGTTCCAATACACGCTCAACCTCCCTCAATACTTCCGGCGTTATCCTGTCCATATTTGCAATTCTCTTTGTTACATCTGCCTGTAATAACGGATTCAATCCGCTCAATATCATTGCTGCCTGCTGCGGCTCTAAGTATGACAGTATTAACGCTATTGTCTGCGGGTGTTCGTTCTGTATAAAGCCAAGTATCTGGCCTGCATCCGTATGTCTCATGAAATCGAACGGCTTAACCTGTAAACTTGCTGTGATCCTCGCAAGCAAACTTTGTGCTCTCTCCGGGCCAAGAGCTTTTTCAAGTACATCTCTTGCATATTCAACACCTCCGCGCGCCATAAATTCACGAGCCATTAGAATCTCCTGTGCTTCCTTTAAGACCGTGAGCTTTACATCTGGCGTTACCTTTCTTAAATTTGCTATTTCAAGCGTGATTAATTCTATCGTAGCGTCATCCAGCTTCTTGTATACTTCTGGGGCTATGTCTGCTCCTAATGATACCATTAGCACAGCTATCTTTTCTCGCCCCGTTAATCCCTTGTTTCCTCCGTCTGTATTATCATTCTTCGGCATTCTCTCTCCCTCTCCTCTATAAAAAATTACTCCCTGCTTTCTTCTTTTCACAGGGAGTTCGCTTTTTCGTTTTATTTAATTGTCCATTGAAAGCCATTCATTTACCAGTGTCGCAATTTCATCCGGGTGACTCTTAGCATACGCCTTCAATTGCTCCTCTAATACTGCCATTTCTCCCTGAAACGCTAATAGGTCTGGTGAAGTCAGCATTTCCTGTATCGTTGGAACTTTCTTGCCTTCCGCTTCTATTTCCTGCACCGCAAGACGTGCACGCTTCATTCTTATCCACGCATACAGTGCCGCAAGTATTATCAGCAAGACACTGAATGCCGCTATTGAAGCATATATTATTCTCCACACTCTATCCTGACGTAACTGATCATTCATCGAATCTACAAATGCTGTCGAGAATTTCATCGCCTGAACTACAAGCGTATCTCCTCTTCGTGCATTGAAACCTATTGCTGATGATATTGCTTCCTTCAGACTTTCTACTCGTTCCTCTGATATCTCGTTGTATTTGTCATCTATTAATACACTCGCTGATAGTCTTCTTATTCCTCCGGGCGTTATTACCTGATCTCCTTTTCTTGTCGTTATCTCATAGTTCATCGTCGAGTTTGATCTGTTATATTCACTTTGTACTGTCGTTGAGTTTATCGCATAGCCGGGAATGTTCGTTGTCGTTCCGGGATTGCCGTTTACAGGGTTGCCTTGTCCTGTGTAACTCTCTTCCTGTCTCTCATTGCTTCTCGGTACTCCTGTTCCTGTTTCGGGGTTCGGCGAATATTCAACGTATGAACTTGTCTTCTTGTCGAAATCTAAATCTATTCTCACTCTCACTACTGCACTGCCTGGCCCATATACCTGCTCTAACATGCTTCGTACCCTGTGCTCCAGTTCACGCTCATGCTGTCGTTCAAGTTCACGCTGTACTGACGTTACTGTGTTCGTTCCCTCAGTGTTGTACATGATCATTGAATCTGAAACCATATCTGATAAATTCCGGCCATTAGTATCTACTACTGTCACCGCGTCTGGCTCTAATCCGTCCACACTATGCGCTACTAAATGTATTATCGATTTCACCTGCGAAGGCCCTAAATTCGCTCCCTGCCTCAGCCTCAATAACACGCTTGCCGTTGAGGGCTTCTGCTGTTCAAGAAACAATCTTTGCTCAGGAATTACTACACTCACTCTCGCATTCTCAACTTGTGACATCTGCGATATTGTTCGCGCAAGCTCTCCTTCTATTGCTCTCGTGTATGCTATCCTCTGCTGAAATTCACTCATTCCCATTTGCGCATCATCGAACACTTCAAAGCCTGTTGTTCCGCCTTTAGGCAGTCCCATTTGTGCCAATGCTAAACGTGTTTCATATACTGCATTGCCTGGCATAAGTATTGCATTTGACTTCGGATCTAATCTGTACGGCATATTGTGCTCTTTTAGATAATCCGCTATAGCCGCCTGGTCTGATATTTCCAATCCTGCATACAATGGCTCATAGTTTGAATTTCCCGTCATGAAAATTAATGCTATAAGCCCTCCGATTACAAGAAATACTGCAAAGAAGATTGACGCTCTCTGCCAGAGTTTTAATGATGCCCAGAAATTCAAGAATGAGGCTAACCAGCGTCTTACGTTATCCATGATTCTTTATTTAGCCAGTTATTCGCGATAATGCCTGATATGCATCTAAGAACTTGTTGCGGATTTCCATTACTAAACGCAATGATGTATCTGCCCTCGATGTCGCAAGCACTACTTCTGATATGTCTTCTACGTCTCCTATCGCTAAATCTCGTACCTTCTTTTCAGCTTCTAACTGAAGACTATTCACTTGTTTGATTGAATCCGAAAGCATATCTTCAAATGATAGTTTCGGAGCTTCCTTTATATTTTGCGATATATGGTTCGCATTCGTATTGTATACACTTCTTGATGCCCGCTGTGCTTCCTGACCGTATACCTGAGAATAATCTATTAGCAGACGCTCCATTTATATAGGCCTCCCGATAAGATAATTTATTTTTTTCGCTCCATCGATATGCTTTGTCATAATGATACTACAAGGAAAGCCGGCTATTAATTCCTTCTTCCTTAAGGCTGCCGGTCATAAAATTTTTTCGCCCCTTTTAATTTCTTCGCACTAATTTTACACCCATTATGATTTTGCAGAACATAAAACTTAAAAACGTTTCTGCATGTTCATTATATACTATAATAATTTGAATTCATGAGGGCACATTCAAAGCTAAACGTGTCAAAAATTTTTACAGAAGGAGATATATCTTTTCATGAAGAAAATTTTTCTTTCAGCAGTATTTATTTTCTCAATATTCACAGTTTCATCTTACGCTCTCAATATCCCTGATGAATATTCAGATACAATTACTGCTCTTGAATTTTATCCTTCAGGAGCAAAATTCACATTCACGATTCAGAATTACAATGATGACGGAACTTTTTCGGCATATCTTCCAGGAGCATTCAACCCTGAATCAATTCGTGTCGTGAATCCTGAATCAGTTTACGGTGATATCAAAGCTGTCAGAAGTTCCCGCACTCAATGGATACCTTCACAGCTTGAAAGTATTAAGGCAGAAGCAGATGAACAATCACAGAAGCTAAATGAATTAACGGCAAGGCAGGAAGCACTTGAACAGACATTAAACCTGCTGAAGAATTCTATGCCTGAGACATCAAAACCTGCTAACCTTCTGACGTACATTAAGGACGCTCAGGTATTGAGGCTTGAAACTGAAAAAGAGCTTTCACAACTTAAAAGTGAAATTATCATTGAGAGAAGCAAACTTTCAATGATGAATAATGAACTCAAAGCAAGAAGTCCGAGAGGAGATACGAGTTTCATCACGGTATCAGGAAGAGCAAAAGACAGAGTGATGATTGAGGCATTCACGAGCTATGCATACTGGAAACCTGAATACATAATGAACTTAGACAGCACTACAGGAAGTATTGACGTTCAGATGTTCGTGAAGGTATCACAGAAGACAGGATTAGATTATGAAGGAAATGTTACGCTTCACACAAAGACACCTGATGAGAGACTGACAATGCCAGTTCTGAATCCCATAAAGGTAGGCATAAAACCTAAAGAAGAAAAGATTGCAGAGACATCAGGATTGAGTATCACAAGGAACAACAGAATGTACAAATCAGCGCGCGAAGAAGCAGAGAGAATGATGAACGAAGATACAGCAACTGAAGAAGCAGAAGAAAAAGATACAGGATCAGCAATAAGTGAAAACATATCAGACAGGACAGTACAAATTCGAGGGTTAATCACAGGAGACGGAACAGAGAATCAGTATGCGGTAATCATGAATCAACTGACACTCTCAAGCACTCCTGTAATTGTTATTGTGCCTGAGCAGAGATCTAATGCATGGATAAGCGCGAACATGGCCGAAGGGAATCAACATCTCATACCTGGTGAGGCAGAACTTCTCGTAGACGGTCATTCATCAGGGAAAATATATATCGATGAATACGGTGAAGGGCAGAAAACAATTCCATTCGGTTACGCAGAACAGATAACAGTGAAAAAGGAAGCACTAATAGGTACAACTGGTACGTCATGGTTCAGCGGAATATACACCAGCGGCTACAAGCTGGAAATCACAAACGGAACGAAAGAAGACCGAACAATAACGGTGAAGGGGAGATTGCCGATTCCGATAGACGACAAGATAAAGCTGAACATAAAACGAATTGAGCCAGCACAGAAAGAAAAAGATGCAGAGAATAGATTAACATGGGAGCTTAACGTTCCGGCAGGTGAAACATCTACAATCATAGTGGATTACACGTTGAGCTATCCGTCAGGTGAGGAGCTGCTTTATAAATAATGGGACAGAATAATTTGCTGAAATGGATCACAATACCTCCTGTTGTCGCAATAATAACTATCATGGTTGTGCGTTCAATTGGAGGAGGTCAGATAGTAGGAGAAGTTGACCTCGCAATATGGGGTTTGGTGTGGCTGATGTTCATCGTAATGAGCGTTCTATATGGCCTGTTCATAATTCACGGTTTCAATATCGGCCTTATCTCTCTTCAGGCACTTGCACAGGGAGTTCTGTTATGCCCGATGTCGATTGTCTACGGAGCAAGAATGTTTCAATGGCTTGGCGTGATTATCGCAGTGTGCGGAGGAGCAGCATTAGTAGTAGCGTACAATCAGACGGAAGGTGAGAGAAGCAGGCCCGTAGTTGTTGAGGTTGAGAATGATATTAAGAGACTGCCGATTAATTTTGCAATAACAGATGACACAGGAGCAATTTTGAATCTCAGTGAAGATATGCTTAATGTGTTAGGGCTATCGAGACTGGACAGCATAGGCAAGAATATATCAGAATGGTTCAGTCCCGTATCAAAGACAGCAGAAGTAGGCGGAAAGATTTGGGATGTGAAACGCAAAAGCCTGGAGAATGGCACGAGGTTTTACTTTGAGCTTAACCCTAAGGGACTTCCAACAGGAGAAGAGAATTCAGACACAGATGAGAACGGTGCACCTTCAGAGCCTGCACAGTTCATTGATGCAGATACTCAGCTTCACACATACATATACGGAATGACACGAATATCTGATGAGCTTTACAGAGCCGCAAGATATGGCCACACTGTGAGTGCAATAATGATTCGTATCGTGTTCCCTCAGTTACTGCCCAATGAAGATATGGAAAAATATACGCGTCCATTCAGAGCATATTGCGCGAGAGTGAAAAAGGATATCAGGCAGTCAGACACGGTAATTCAGACGGGAGAGTTTCAAATTCTCGTTGTGCTTTCTGAGTGTTCGTTCCAAATGGTCGATAACGTTGCAGACAGACTAACAGCAATCACGAACGTGTTAGTTCCGACATTTGAGGAATTCCTTCATGTTACAGTGCTTCATGTGTCGGAATCATTTGACGGAGGCAATAATATTCCAACGGCACAGGAACTTGTTGACCAAATGACGCGCGAGATGACGAAGAAATATTCAGCGACGGCATTATCACAATGACATGAAACGTAAACTTCTCAACAAATTAGTTCTTGATGTATGCACAGGGCCGTTTGTATTCGGAATATTGATTTTCGTATTGATATTCGTAGCAGGAGATTTGCTCTTTCAGGCGGCTCGGCTCATCATTGAACAGGGTGTAGCTCTTGGTGTAGTTGTTCGCTTATTCTTTTATCGTCTTCCTGAAGTTGTCGCAATGACTATCCCAATGTCATCTCTTCTCTCAACCATGCTGGGAATGTCTACGCTTAATGCCGGAAGTGAATTGATTGCGCTGAAATCTCTTGGAATACCCTTCAGAAGAATTTTGCGGCCTATATTCAATGCGTCAGTGTGGATTACGTTAGTTGCACTTACATTGAATGAGACACTTGTGCCTTATGCGTCTATAGCGGCGGACAGGCTGATGAAATACGAGATAATGAAGAATCAAGCCTCAGCAGTTCAGGAGAAAGTGTTTCTTCGAGATGAGGAAGACGGAAAATTAAAACGTGTAATGTACATCAATGAATTAAACGCGTCAAAGGGAATAATGAGCGGAATAATGATGCATGAATTCGATGCAGAGGAACGCCTGACGAGAACGGTAAATGCACAGCGAGGAATATGGCGGAATTCGCAATGGTGGATAGAGAACGGGAGAATCTACAGCATAGACGCAGAAGGAGAAGTGAGTCTGCTTTTGCGCTTTGAACGTCAAATGCTTGCACTGAAACTTTCACCCTCACAACTAGAGAGCAGTACGCGAAGACCAGTAGACATGAGTGCACATGAATTATGGACATATATAAATCAAACAGGGACAACAGTAACAACAAGCGGAGAAGATGTAGCGCGTTTATGGGTACTGTTTCATATGAAGCTCGGAGTTCCTTGGGCGTGTGTAATCATGGCCGTATTGGGTGCAGGGTTCGGAGCATCAAGACGGGGACGTTCAGGAGGAGGAGTAGGTTTCGGAATAAGTGTTGTGATTGTCTTTGCGTATTACGTCATCATGTCCTTATGCCGTGCTCTCGGTGAAGCTGGAAGTATTCCGCCGTTCATTGCAGGCTGGGGGCCGAACATAGTATTTGCGATTGTAGCATTATTCTTCTCATGGAGGGTAGACAGAATTTGAAGCGGGCATTGATAGCAGGAAAAGGAATATTGCCGCGAGCGATTGCAGAAAGGCTTTATGATTCTAAAACTGAGTTGCTGATACTGACATTGAGAGATGAATTTGAAGACCTGAAGCCCTATGCAGTGAAGATAGTTCACATGAAAACTCCGAAACTTGGCCATGTAGTGAGGGAGATAAAAGCGTTCGGAGCAAGTGAGCTGATAATGGCAGGGAATATCCCCAAGAAGATAATATACAAAATTCCGTTATTATTTTTCGATAAGCTCTCACGTTCAGTTATGTGCAGAAAAATTCAGGATGACCATTCGCTTTTAGGTTCAATAGTTGAAGCATTTGAAGGAGAAAATATAAAAGTGATACCGTACTGGCAGATACTACCGGAATTCATAGCCTCAAAGGGGAAATTATCGGAACGTTCACCGAATAACAAAGAGATGAAAGATGTTGAATATGCGTGTGAAATATTGCGCGTAACATTGCCGTGTTCATTTGGTCAGGCAGTATGCGTAGCTGACGGTGCAGTAGTAGCAGTTGAAGCTATGGAAGGCACGGACATGATGATAAATCGTGCGGGGAGTTTGTCTGGTCATGGAGTGATAGTGAAAATGATGAAAGAGAATCAGGACATGAGATATGACATTCCAACTGTAGGAGAAAAAACACTTGAGGCCATGAAGAAATCAGGACTGACATGTTTAGCTGTCGAATCAGGAAAGACATTGATACTTGAGCCTGAAAAATTTTTTGCACTAGCTGATAAATATGAAATAGCAGTTTTAGGAATATGAAGAATATATTTGTGTCATGCGGTGAAGTAAGCGGAGATATATACGCAGGAGAATTCATTCATGAGTACCTGAAGATGAACCCTGACGCTTATATGTGGGGAATGCTAGGCCCTGAAGGAGTGAATGCAGGAGGACATATGCGCTGGAGCTACGAAGAGTTAAAACTTATGGGAATATTTGAAGTGATACCAGCGTTGCCGAGAATATTTAAGCTCAGGAATCAAATTGCACATGAAATTATGAAAACTCAACCTGAAGCTGTAATTTTAATTGACAGTCCGGATTATCATTTAATGCTTGCACATTCACTGAGGAAAAGAGGATATTCAGGAAAGATAATATCATTGATACCTCCGACAGTATGGGCATGGAGAACAGGGCGGGTAAAAAATCTTAAACGTGATTTTGATTTATGTCTGCCGTTATTTTCGTTTGAACATAATTTTTTGCTTTCACATGGTGTTCATTCACTCTGGAAGGCTCATCCTTTAGTGCATAACATGAAGGAAGTGCAAATCCCGGAGGAATTCAGAAAGAGGTTTGGAGATGAAAAGATAATAGCGTTAATGCCAGGAAGCCGGTATTACGACATAAAATTTCATCTTGATATATTGCTGGGCACTGCGGAGATTTTGAGACATGAAGGAAAATATCTGCCTGTGTTCTCAGCAGCACCCGGATTGAGTGAAAAACTTTCAGATGAATTGAAAGGACGCGTGAGAGATTCGGGATTTGAGTTATGGAACGGAGAAGGCAGAGAGTTAATGCTAGGCTCATGTGCAGTTGCTGGTGTATCAGGTACAGTTGCAGTTGAGGCGATGATGTTGAATCGCTATATGGTAGTCATCTACAACTTGAACAGAATAATATACGCAATCCTGAAATGCATAGTACACGTGAAGAATATATCAGTCCCGAACATGCTGACGGACAAGCAGATATACCCGGAGTTATTATGTAGAAATGCGAGACCTGATAAGATAGTTCAAGAATTGCATAGTTATCTTGAAGATGAAAAACGAAAACGTGAGATTGATTTATATCTCATAGAGGCAAAAAAATTAATGGGAGAAGATAACGCGGCCTCATATTGGGCAGAGTGTATAGATAAATAACATTTTTTTTTAAAAATGTGTTATTATTCCCCTTGCAGAAAAATTTAAATCACAGGGGGAATTTTTTTATGAGAAGATTTATTCTCACAATCGCGTTTGTTTTATTGTTAATCACGTCAGCATTTTCACATGAACTCACCATTAAGGCAAAATCAGAATCACTCAAAGCAGGAGAAGCATTTGAAGCAACGGTGCAATCATCACATAAGTTCATAGTGCCTGAAGAAGTAGAAATACTTTCAAGAGTGAAGGCAGGCATCATTGAGAATGGAAAGCTAATTGAATCGAAACTCAAAGCAGACGAAGCAAACCTGTGCATTGATTTCACAGTGAGGCCGAAAGATTTATCGCAGTCAGTGATACTTGCAGCAATTAAAGACGGTGAGACATGGTGCGTAACAAATGAAGGAGGCAAGACTGGATCACGGAAGGAACTTGAAGCTAAGGGTCTCAAAGTGATATCAGCGAACAAGTACGACAAATACGCGAAGGCAATTCTGAATACATCACATAACGACAAAAATTATTCGCTGGTACTTGGCCATCCGTTAGAGATTATTCCTGTAACAAATCCTGCTGATGCTAAAGTTGGCGAATTCTTTCACGTAAAAATTCTTCTCAACGGTCAGAACTACAATGGGCCGGTGTGGGCAACATATGACGGATTCGTAAAGGAGTATGAGAGCACATATGCATATTACACAGAGGCAGAGAACGGAGAAGCGCACATAAAGATAACATCTCCAGGCTATTGGGGAATTCGTGCATATCAAACTGGCTTACCTGGTGTAAAAGGCGATTACGATCATCTAAACCTTCGAGCGTTTTTACTTTTTGACGTGAAATGATAACGAGAATAATTTTAGGGCTGGCTATGATTGTCAGCCTTTATTCAACTTCATACGCTCATGGTACAGGCTACAGGCAATCTTCATTGAATGCAGTTGCGCTTGAATTTACATATTCAACAGGTGAGGCAATGAGTTACAGGGAAGCAAAAGTGTTTTCACCATTAGATGATAAATTTGCGTATCAGACAGGCAGGACAGACGAAGAGGGGAGATTCTCATTTGTGCCGGACGCAAAAGGAGAATGGCGAGTGATAGTGAGAGATGAAGAAGGTCATCAATGCGAGGCAAAAATAAATGTAAATAATGTAGATGATGATGTTCATGCAGCCTCCGAAAATCTTCAGGGAATGGAACTTACTGTTCGCGCAGTATTGGGAGTGAGCCTGATGTTCAACATTGCATTGCTCATAAGGAGGAGACAGAATGCACATCAGTGAAGGAGTGTTATCTGGTACAGCATTGATTGCAGGGTGGGCAGGAACAGTGACATGTACGGCAATAGGTCTCAGGAAGACGGACACGAGTAAAATAGTACGAACAGCATTATTGTCATCGTCATTTTTTCTTGCATCACTGGTGAATATTCGTATAGGGCCTTCATCAACTCATCTTTCACTTCTTGCACCTGTAGGATTAATTCTAGGCTGGTCATCATTTCCTGCGATGTTAGTTGCGTTATTCCTTCAGGCAATATTATTTCATTTCGGAGGTCTTGTAGTTCTAGGAGCTAATACGTTCATCATGGGAACACCTGCATTAATTGTATATGTAGTATTTGGAAAGATGATACGTTCTGAGAATAAAATATTTTCGGGCATCATGGCCTTCATTTCTGGAGCATTAGCTGTGATGATTGGAGCATGTCTCGCGGGAATATTTTTAGGAATATCGGACAGGAATTTTTTTGAGGCCGCAAAGATATTATTTTATGCGCACATACCGCTGGCATTGATTGAAGGAATAGTAACGTCATTCATGATAATGTTTTTGAAAAGGGTATCACCGGAGTTCCTTTCATGAAAATAGAATCAATCACCGAATCACAATCGCACTCTGACATTTCCCCTGAAGCCTTGTTGTTATGTTCTATTGTTTATGCATTTACAGTATCAATGAGCGATTCATTTTATGCGCTTTCATTTTCATCTGTCATGCCTCTTCTTCTCATTTTGCGTTTCAGATTTATTCTCTCGTCTCTTGTGAAGCTGAACGCGTTTAATCTTGTTATGATAATCACACTGGCTGTGACATGGCCAAGTCTCGCGGAGGGAATCATGAAGGGATTAACAATAGCATTTAAGGTAAACATGATATACATATTCTTTGGAACGCTGATATATCCTATGGGTTATGCAAAAATTTTCTCTGCAATGAACGGCCTGAAAGTCCCTGAAAAGTTACGCGTGTTATTGCTGCTTACACTCAGGGGAATATTCATACTTCACAATAGATTTTCGTCTGCGTTAATTTCATTGAGGCTTCGTGCTCCCAATCTGCATGGCATGATGAAGTTTCGGGCGTTTGCATACATAACAGCATCAGTATTGCTTCAGAGTTCGGAACGTTCAGAGAGTATGATGTATGCGATAAAGAGCAGGGGAGGATTTTCTGGTTTCATTCAGAGTGAGCAAAAGAAATTTAGAGTTCAAGAAGTGATTGCGTGTTTATGTTTCATGTTTTATGCCAGTGCAATTATAATTTTGAATTATGCTTGAAGTTCACGATTTGCATTACATGTATGAAGACGGCCATGAAGCATTAAGTGGCGTAACGTTCAGATTGAATGACGGTGAAAAGGTTGCGCTTGTTGGAGCTAATGGTTCAGGGAAGTCAACGCTGTTACTGGAGATAGCCGGAGCATTGAAGGTTCA
>CAJOLN010000044.1 GCA_905235395.1 uncultured Synergistales bacterium | reverse complement strand
GAGAATTCATTAGACGCAAAAGCAAAACGCGTGAACGTGAAACTCTATGACGGAGGAAGATTACGAATCATAGTTGAAGATGACGGAACTGGAATATCATTTGAAGACCTTCCCCTCGCATTGATGTATCACGCTACAAGCAAAATCTCTGAGCTTGAAGACTTAGAGAACATAAGCACATTAGGTTATCGCGGTGAAGCACTCGCAAGCATAGCCTCAGTAGCAGACGTTGAAATACGCAGCAGACAGAATGATTCTGAATCCGGCGGATTGATTCGTTCACATGACGGAAAGATAACCGAGCACATTGAAGCAAGCTGTCCTGTAGGAACACGTGTGCAGGTCGATAATCTCTTTTCGGGATTACCAGCACGGCGCAAATTCCTCAAAAGTGCATCAGGTGAACTCAGACGTGCAGCAGTCTATCTACGTGAATACGCAGTGTGCAACCCTGATATTGCATTCAGCTTAGAGCATGACGGAAAATTAATCTTCGCAACTGACGGAGGCGGCGACAAAAAACGTGTACTCACCAAACTGTGGGGAGAAGGCGCAGAGATTCAATGCGTTGAAGTTTCAACTGAACATTTGAATCTTGAGTGCTGGTTTCAATCAAGAGCAGGAATAGGTTCATCGAGAAGTGATTTAATTTCATTCGTCAATGGACGTGCAGTTAATGACCCTGTCATAAAGTCCGCAGTCACTCAGGGAGCAAGAGAATTGTCCGGGAATTACGCGCTGTTCTTTTCGCTTGAACCTTCACTCGTTGACGTTAATATTCATCCTGCAAAATCAGAAGTCAGATTCAGATATCCGTCTGAAATCTACAGGTCAATTCATGACGCAGTGAATCATCTCGGAAGTCCTATGCCCATTCCCGCAATCATGAGCACAGGAACATCAAAACGGAATCATTCAGGCTGGAATTTTCGAGCTTCAGCAGAACGAATCATCAATACGAAAAGTACAGGCCAAGTAAGCAATCGTTCTTCGCGTCCAAGAACCGCAAGCGTGAATCAGAATTACGAGGCGAAACTATTTCCTGATGACTTAGTGATTCAAAGTGAACCAGAAATCACGTATCTTGGTCAGAATTCAGGAGGCTATCTCGTCTATGATACACATGAAGGTCTTGTGATAATCGACCCACATGCGGCACATGAACGAGTGAACTATGAACGCATAAAATCTCTTGCAGAATCATCATCAAACTCACAGAAATTATTATTGCCTGTCTTACTTCACCCAACACTTGCACTTGAGGCTGTTGAATTCATCAATGAACTTAACAATTCTGGTTTTGAACTCGCAAATACTCCCAAAGGTTTGGAACTTCAAGCTGTACCTGTGATACCGAATTGCGAATTTGAACCTGAAGCGTTACTGCGTGCATCGATAAGCGCATTGAAGAATCATCATGACGGGGACACGAAAAATATTTTATGGCGAGTATGGGCAACTATGGCATGCAAGGCATCAGTGAAACTAACAACAAGACTCTCCCGTGAAGATGCGTTATCTTTATGGAAGAGCCTTCATGAATGCGAACAGCCTTTTGTATGTCCTCATGGCCGGCCTGTTATGATTGAAATCAAGAACGAAGATTTATTGAAACGTTTCGGACGCGAATGATTACTGTCTGATATATCCCCATTTCTTTTCACGTTTCACTGCCGCTAACCCCTCACTGAATGGTCTCGCATCATCATACTGAGGGGCAATTTCCCATTCTCCCCGAACGTTCACGTATCCGAATCTCGTATCTGCCGCGACAGGAGCTAATCCTTCACCGAAATTCAGTGCAATGTTGTAGTATCTCGGGATAGCGAATCCGTTTTGTGGTGTGATATATCCCCAGCCGCGATAACTCCTTCGTGTTCTGACAGGTGCAAGTCCGTAAACGAAATCTCCTGCTTCATGATACATCGGTCTGATGATGAACTTTCCTTCTGTGTTTATGAATCCCCATCTGCCTTTGAAGTTCACTGCTGCTTTTCCTTCGCTGAATCTTCCGGCTCGCAGAAATTTCGGCTCAATCACGAATATTCCCCTAACGTTGATATATCCCCAGAGTCCATTTTTACGCGCGGGTGCAAGTCCTTCACTGAATGAATCGACACGTTCAAATGACGGAGCAATCACATAGTTTCCCATTAAATCAATGTATCCCCAATGTGCACCAGACTGAACAGCCGCAAGTCCCTGCGAAAAAGGTAATCCGTTCCTGAAGAATTTTTCTTCGATTACTCCTGTGTCTGGGTCTTCGCGTGAGAATGCCTGATTGCCTTCAGTGTCAATGTAATGGTCTCCGAGAAATGCAAATCCGTCTGAAAAATCGCCTGCTTCAGGAATTCTATGCACTAAGGGAATTGCTATGCGTCCTAGATTATCGATATATCCCCAACGGTCATTCTGTTTCACTGCGGCTAATCCTTCATGAAAATCGTGTGCTTCCTGATATTCATACTCAATGACAACTACAGGAGGCTTTGTGTTAGCAGCGAATGCAATAGAGTTCAGGATTAAGAGAGCGAAGAGAAGTGCGGAGACAAATTTATATTTCAAGAGTATCAATCCTTTCGGTTAATTCGTGACAGCTGAAAGAATATTATACTCACTCAGAAAATTTATGATAACGGCTCATTCATATCAAGAAATTTTTCGAGACAATACATCTGCCATTTCTGATTGCCTGTGTATTTCATTATGTCTATGTCTCTTCGGAATTCGTATCTTGAAGGGCCTGACCAATCAGCAAAGTATGTATCAACAGGACGCGGCATAGGATTCTTTTCGGGAACTTTAACGTCAGGGTATCGTTTCCTGAACAGATCACGAATCAGATATTTTGATTCTCCGTGCCTGATTCTCTCAAGGTCAAGAGGTTCTGACATCTTGAGTTTTGCATACGGGTCATAATACCTCATTCCTGCGGCTCCGAATGCGTTCATGTATGAGCTTGATGATTCGACAGAAAACACATCATCCATAAACGCGAGGAAATCTATTCTGTCATTGTCCAACCTGTAGCGTTCAAACAGGTACTGCATAGATACAGGCTCATTGAGAATCTCTTCAGGCTTTGTGAAAATATATCTGTTCATGAACTCATCAAATGCCCAATCCTTAGACAGCAGACCATTCATGCCTCCGAAAATCAAATCACTGCTCTCACCAACAAACATGATTTCAATTCCGTCTGTCTCTGCCTGCAATGCTGCTTGAAATATCTGCGGTTCAATCGAATGCACTGGTGCTGCTTTTGCTTTCATTACAGTCTCAAGGTATTTCGTTACAGTATCCCACGAGATATTAACGTAATGAAGTCTAAGACCGTAATACTCCGCAAAAAATTCTGCCCTTGAAAGCTCTTCGCTCTGAAATTTCCCGTCAAGAAACCTGAACGTGTATGCATCTGAACCAGAGAGATATGACGCAACGATTGCCGAATCCATTCCGCCGGACAATAACACTCCCTTTTTCATATCTCTGAATTCTTCAACCTGAATCTGAATCTCTCTGTCTATGTCGTCAGCATCATTCACAATTATTCGTTCTTCATTTGGAATTGGCTTTATGTTCTCGTGGTGAAGTCCGGGATAGAAATTTTTTGTTTCATCTTCAATGTATCTCAGCGCAAGATATGAACTCATACAATACGCCTTAATGCCCCCCCCCAATTGCGTATTATTACTGATGTTATTATTTGACATTGTGCATTGCCTCCTCAAAAAATTTTTATGCTTCCTGTGTACCCGGAGCTGTTCTTCTTGCCTTGCGTCTTTCAAGTTCATCAAGAATTGCTTTCCTCAATCGAACTGACTGCGGCGTTACTTCAACAAGTTCATCTGTTTCAATCCATTCCATAGCCTTCTCTAATGACATTCGACGCGGCACATCAAGTTTCGTTGTGAGTTCTTTCGTTGCTGAACGGTGATTCGTCTGCTGCTTCTTCTTCGTTGGGTTACAGGGAATATCTCCAGGTCTCGAATTCTCACCGATTATCATTCCGTTGTATACCTGCTCAAGCGGTGAGATAAATAACACTCCTCTGCTCTGCAAGTTCTCAAGCTGATACGCTGTTGCTTCTCCCGTGTCCATGCTCACAAGTGATCCTCTGTTACGTGTTGTCAAATCACCTGCCCATTCCTTATAGCCGCTGAAACAGTTCGACATTATTCCAAGTCCGCGAGTGTCAGTCAGGAATTCACCTCTGTAACCAATTAACCCTCGTGTCGGAATCTCAATCTCAATTCGCAATAATCCTCTGTCAGGATTATCTATGTTCATGACCTTTCCTTTTCGCTTTGAGAGTTTCTCAAACACTATGCCCTGATAGTCTTCTGGGACATCAATTGTAACGAGTTCATACGGTTCACACTTCACGCCGTCACGGTACTCAATGATGACTTCAGGCTTTGAAACACAGAATTCCATTCCCTCGCGTCTCATCTCCTCAATAAGAATGCCGAGCTGTAGTTCACCTCGTCCTGACACCTTCACTCCGTCAGGCCGTCCTAAATCCTCCATTCTCAATGAAACGTTCACATGCATCTCACGAATCAATCTTGCCTTCAACTGCCTCAATGTTACAGCCTGACCTTCACGACCAGCAAACGGGCCTGAATTCACGAGGAAGAACATTGAAACTGTAGGTTCTTCAATTGCGAGAGGTTTCAAAGGCTTATCTGAAATTTCCTCAGCTGAAAACGTATCGCCTATGTTAATTTCACTTGGCCCTGTAATCCATACAATATCGCCTGCGTTCACTTCATCTACTTCAACGCGTTCAAGCCCTCGTGTAACCCAAAGCTGTGCAACCTTTGTGTTTTCATGGCCTGTTATCGTCCAATCATTGCCGGAATGATCTGCAGTGTTCCATTTCGTTGATGTTCGTGTGAATGTTTCACCCTTTCTGATATGTCCCTGAAGAATTTTCCCGCTTCCTATTCTTCCGACGTATTCATTCCATGCGAGAGTACTTACCTGCATGAGGAAGGGTTTATCATAATCGACATCGGGAGCAGGAACGTAATCGATAATTGCCTGAAACAAATCGTCCATACCTTCATGAGGTTTACTGAGGTCATTCACTGCCCAGCCGTTAAGACCAGAACCATAAAGGACGGGAAAGTCTGCCTGTTCATCTGAAGCACCAAGCTCAAAGAACAAATCAAACGTGAGATTCAATGCGCGTGTTGGGTCAGCACCTTCGCGGTCTACCTTATTGATGAATACTAGAGGTTTCATTCCGATAGAGAGTGCGTGCTGAAGAACATAACGTGTCTGAGGCATTGGGCCTTCATTTGCATCTACTATGAGAATAACGCTGTCAACAGTTGAGAGAATGCGTTCAACTTCGCCGGAGAAGTCAGCGTGTCCCGGAGTGTCTATTATGTTGATGAGGTAACCTTTCCATTGAACAGTACAAGGTTTGCTTCTGATTGTGATTCCACGTTCGCGTTCGAGTGGGTTATTATCCATTACACGTTCTGCGATTTGTGTGTGAGCTGCGAAAGTTTGTGCAGCTCTGAAGATTGAATCTATGAGTGTAGTTTTACCGTGATCTATGTGTGCAACGATTGCGAGGTTGCGAATGTTCTTTGCGTTCTGTGAATGCATAAAAAATTATCAGTCCTGTACATATAGAAATTTTTTGTAGAATTTTAGCACACTGTTATTTTTCATAAATCCCTATGCTATAATCTCAAAATAAAATTTCATGAAAGGAGTATTGACAAATTGATTCATCGCACTAAAATGGTATCAGGTATCAGGTATCAGGTATCAGGTATCAGGTATCAGAGAAATCTTCGTCTTCTAATAAGTAAATTATATTCCATTTACAAAAAATATTTCCAAGTTTGCAATACAGTTTTTTATTCTTCGGAGGCATCATTATGATTGTGAAGTCTCCTCTCAGTATCAGCGAATCAGAAATCAGAAATTTTTCTGAGAAATATATAATGTCTTTGGAATCAGAATATCTTGCATGGTACAACTACATAAAGAATGCGACTCAGAGCAGACGTGAAAACTCTGTGAAAGACAGAAAATTTTCAGAACCAGATCTCCTTAAAATATATCCGAACCCTTCAGTGCTTGATGTTGGAACAGGAAGAACTTCTGCTGTAGGAACGATTTCTCCTGAGGAAGGCCATGTGATTAAGCTGTCTGCATGTGATGTCCTTGCAGATGCGTATGATCTTCTTAATTCTCTTTATGGATTAAAGCCTTATGTGAAAGTTGAGTTTGCTTTTGTTGAGAGGCTGACCGACAGATACGAACAGAACAGCTTTGATATAGTAAGAATGAGCAATGCATTAGATCACTGTTATGACCCTTTTACAGGTATATTTGAAATGCTGAAAGTTGCAAAAATCGGCGGGACTGTCAGACTTATCCATTGGGAAAATGAAGCAGAATACGAAATGCAGTATGGTATGCATCAATGGAATATAACATCCAAAGGTGAAGACTCCATGCTGATATGGCGCAAGGACTTCAGAGCAGACATAAGAGACATTCTGAAAGGGTGTGCAAGAATAAGAACAGAGAGACGCAAAATGACAAATGGAAGATATCTAATTGCATCTGATATAGTGAAGACAGATAATATAGAGACCTCCGCAAAAACAGGAATGAACTTGTTCGATGAAGCTATAATACGTTTCTGTCTCATGAAAACTTCAGCAAGATTTTCTTCTGCATACAGAAAAGCGGGAAATAATGACCCATTCAGAAAAAGTATGTTCAAAAAGTTGATTGCTTATGCTCCTATGGGACTAAGAAAATATGTTCCGTCATGGCTGGAACGATGTGTGAGAGGATTATCACGTAAGATAGGCTATTGATTCATGAACATTAAAGACAGGTCATAAACTACTGGCCTGCCTTTTGTCTTAGTCTTTACGCATTCACGTTCGGAATTGCCGCAAATCCCTTCGCTAAATCTTCGTCTGTCGGAATGTAATCCGTCATCGTCCCATTGTTGTACTGCTCATATGCTGTCATGTCGAAATATCCCGTCCCGGTCAGACCGATAATGATTGTCTTTTCTTCGCCGGTCTCTTTGCACTTCAACGCCTCATCAATTCCAACACGTATTGCATGTGAACTCTCAGGTGCAGGAAGTATACCCTCAACACGTGCGAACATCTCTGCTGCCTCAAACACACTCGTCTGTTCAACCGCACGTGCCTCAATCATTCCGTCATGATAAAGCTGCGATAATATGCTGCTCATTCCGTGATAGCGAAGTCCTCCTGCATGGTTCGCACTTGGTATGAACTCATGGCCTAACGTATACATCTTTGCCATTGGACAGACCTTCCCAGTGTCGCAGAAATCATATGCGAATTTCCCTCTCGTGAAACTTGGACAGCTCGCAGGTTCTACAGCTATGAACTTGTAATCTGCTTCGCCCCTCAACTTCTCTCCCATGAACGGTGAAATTAATCCGCCGAGATTCGATCCGCCTCCTGCACAGCCAACTATGATATCAGGTTTGATGTCATACTTCTCACATGCCGCTTTCGTCTCAAGACCTATAATCGACTGATGAAGTAATACCTGATTCAATACGCTTCCGAGAACATAACGATAACCTTCTGTTGATGTTGCAACTTCAACTGCCTCACTTATCGCACAACCTAATGAACCTGTCGTGCCGGGATGTTCCGCATTTATCTTTCTTCCGATGTTTGTGTCCATTGAAGGCGACGGTGTCACTTCTGCTCCGTATGTCCTCATCACTTCACGTCGAAACGGTTTTTGTTCGTATGACACTTTCACCATGTAGACCTTGCAGCCCAGCTTGAAGAATGAACATGCCATTGCAACCGCTGTACCCCATTGCCCTGCACCTGTCTCTGTCGTTACACCTTTGAGTCCCTGTTTCTTCGCGTAATATGCCTGAGCAATCGCGGAGTTCAATTTGTGTGAACCAGATGTATTATTGCCCTCGAATTTATAGAATATATTTGCGGGTGTACCAAGCAATTCTTCAAGATATACTGCGTGAATCAAAGGCGAAGGTCTGTACATCTTGTAGAAATTGTAAATCTCTTCTGGAATTGGAATGTATGCGGTCGTGTCATCAAGTTCCTGTTTGATTAATTCATCGCAGAATATCGGGCGCATTTCCTCATACTTTAATGGCTTCAGTGTTCCAGGATGAATCAACGGTGCTGGCTTCGTCTTCATGTCTGCGCGGACGTTGTACCACGATGTTGGAATCTCTTTCTCATCGAGATAAATTTTATACGGCACGTTTAATTTGCTCATGTATGTATAAATTCTCCTTCGTAAAAAAATTTTCGATTTATTATATTGCACCGATAAAAAATTATGTGTCGCATTATTGAGTTTTTTACACGCGTTTTTTTCTGTGATAGAATTTCTAAAAAATTGCAATTTCACCACATAAAGGAGTCATGACACATACCATGAGAAATGAGTTGCTGGGACAAGAAAAAAATATTGTCCGAATTAAACTTGAAATCGAAGCAGAAGAATTCAGAAAAGCCCTGAACAAAACGTTGAATGAATTGTCTCAGCAGGTAAATATTCCAGGATTCAGAAAAGGAAAAGTGAACAGAGGCGTACTCGAAATGAGGTTTGGACGCGAGGCAATATACAATGAAGCTCTTGAAAAAATTATGCCTGACGCAATCAAGCACATAGTTGAAGATTATGATTTGGATCTCATTGAGACACCCGCAGTTGAACTTTCAGAACCATTAGCAGAAGGAAAGCCTGTGAACTGTGAAATCAAATTTGAAGTACGTCCAGAGATTGAGCTTCCGGAAATTGACGGTCTCGAAATCGAAAAGGTAGTGAGCGAAGTAGATGACGAAGCAGTAGACAGGTTCGCAAAACGAATCAGGATACAGCTTGCGAGTATTCAGCCTGTTGAACGTGCAGTGCAGGACGGAGATATAGTTGATATTGAACTCACAGTGAGAACACTCAATGATGACGGAACTGAATCATCAGAACAGCCCAAGCCGGACACGACACACGAGAAGATCAACCTTGCAGATGAGACAATCAGAAAGCAGGTACGTGAAGCGTTAATCGGGAAGTCAAAGGGTGAAGACGTTACAGCAGAATTTGATGTTGAAGCTGGACATTCGGAGATGAGTTTAGCAGGAAAGCATGTACGCTATAAGATGATTATTGAGAATGTATCAGAGTATGTTCTTCCTGAACTCAGCGAACAGTTCTACAAAGATGTATTCGGAGAGAACACAGACATAAAAGACGAAGAAGCATTCAGGGCAAGATTACGTTCTGACTTAACAAGGCAGGTTGCAGAGGAATCGCTTAATGATCTTAGGAACAGAGCAGTTGAACTCGTAGCCTCAAAATCAAAACTTGAAATCCCTGAAAGCCTCATTGAACGTCAGAAAGATACGATGCGTAAAGAAGATGAAGGCTGGGCCAAGAATAATGGAATCGAACTGAAAGAGGCATACGGTCTAGACACTGAAGAGGGCAGAAAAGGCTATGAGAATCTCCTGAAGACCAGAGCAGAAGCAACAGTGCGAAGTGTTCTCGTGATGGACGAGCTTGCAAAGAAACTTGATGTTCATGTTGAAGAGTCAGACCTTGATGCAGAATTTGAACGCAGAGCAGGACAGATGAATGTCAGCAAGGGATTCGTTGCGAAGTATTTCCATGAGAACAAGAATTCGCTTGACCGTCTCGTAGATGAAGTACGCTGGGATAAAGTTATTGATGCTGCAATTTCACACATGAACGTGAAAGAAGTCAAAGAGTTATCACAGCCTTCAGAAGAGCAGAAGAACGAAGGTGAATAATTCTACATGTCATACTACATTCCGTATGTGATTGAGCAGACGGGCAGAGGTGAAAGAAGTTACGACATCTATAGCCGCCTGCTTAAAGACAGAATCATATTTTTAGGTTCAGAGATAACAGATGATGTTGCAAATTCAATCGTAGCACAACTGCTCTTTCTTGAGAGTGAAGACCCGGACAAGGACATAAACATATACATCAACAGTCCCGGAGGAAGTGTAACTGCGGGACTTGCGATATATGACACGATGCAGTACATAAAGCCTCAGGTATCTACAATATGCGTAGGGCTTGCCGCCAGCATGGGAGCGATTCTTCTTGCAGGAGGTGCGAAGGATAAACGTCTTGCGCTGCCAAACGCTGAAGTAATGATTCATCAGCCTCTTGGTGGAGCACGAGGTCAGGCAAGCGACATTGAAATTCAGGCGAAGAATATTCTCAAGACAAAGGAACGCATGAACAAGATATTAGCATTGCATACAGGGCAGGACATTAAGAAAATATCACGCGATACAGACCGTGATAACTACATGACAGCAGAAGAGGCCATGAAATATGGTCTGATAGACAAAATAATAGAGGCAAGATGAATTATGCCCGACAAAGATAATGATAACAACAAAGAAGAAAGATGTTCATTCTGCGGAAAATTAAGCTCAGAAGTTGAAGACATGTTCGATGGGCCAGGAGGAAATGTGAGAATCTGCGATCAGTGTATAGCTCTGTGCAATCTCCTGATGTCAGGTAAACGTCCTTCACCTTCAGCAAATTTGAACAAGGATACGAATTCAAATTCAAATATTTTTAATCTTTTTGAGGCGTTTGAACACAACTCAGAAGAGCCTGAGACGACACAAAAATTCTTTCATGCCAAACCGATAAAGCCCAAGGAGCTTAGTGATTATCTTGACCAGTATGTTATAGGGCAATCAAGAGCAAAGAAAGTTGTATCAGTTGCAGTGTACAATCACTATCAGAGAATCAGAAATAACCTTGAGCTGAAGAATGCAGATGTTGAACTTCAGAAGAGTAATGTATTGCTTCTTGGCCCGACAGGCTCAGGAAAAACTCTCATTGCCCAGACATTAGCGCGTAAATTGAATGTGCCTTTTGCGATTGCAGATGCGACTACATTAACTGAAGCAGGATATGTAGGTGAAGATGTAGAGAATATACTTGTGAGGCTTGTGCAGGCGGCAGATTACGATATCAAAGCGGCAGAACGCGGAATAATATATCTCGATGAAATAGATAAAATTTCCCGCAAATCCGAATCGACATCAATAACCCGTGATGTGTCAGGTGAAGGAGTACAGCAGGCGCTCCTGAAGATTCTTGAAGGTACAATCTCGAACATTCCGCCCAAAGGAGGACGCAAACACCCTCATCAGGATTTCATACAGATTAACACGGAAAATATATTATTCATCTGCGGGGGAGCATTTGACGGACTTGAACCTATAGTAGCACGTCGTGAACTGCAAAAATCACTTGGCTTCGGCGGTGAACTTGCAAAAAAATCGGGAAGCTATGAGATTCTCAGGAAGATACAGCCTGAAGACCTCGTGACATATGGATTCATTCCTGAGCTTGTCGGAAGAATACCTGTGCTTGTTGCGCTTGAGGAAATCGACAAGGAAGCGTTCATCAGAATACTTCAGGAACCAAAGAATGCGCTGGTGAAACAGTACACGAAGATTTTTGAAATGGACGGAGTAAATCTCGAATTCACACCAGAAGCATTAAACGTGATTGCTGAACTTGCCGTTAAGAAAAAGACAGGTGCAAGAGGTTTACGTTCAATCATTGAAAATCTTATGCTTGATATTGAGTATGAACTTCCTTCACTGCCTGAAGAAACAAAATCAGGAAAGAAACTCGTAATCACTCCTGAATTTGTGAACTCGCATGATACACCTCTGAAAGAATTGCTGCATGACTGAGCTTTTCACTAATTCACGCTTTGAGGCTTCATGCTTCAAACCTGAGCAGCTGCTTCCGGAAGAGAAAAACATTCCAGAGATAGCAATAGCAGGACGTTCAAACGTGGGCAAATCTTCACTGATAAACGCCCTGCTGAAATCCAGACTCGCAAAGACAGGACAAACTCCCGGAAAGACACGAAGCATAAATTTTTATCGTGTTGATCTTCCAGAAAAAAAATCATTCAGGCTTGTGGATCTTCCAGGTTATGGCTACGCTGAACGAAGCAAAGATGAACGCAATGAATGGCGAAGGCTTGTATCGTCATACATGAGGAAACGCGAATCACTGTGGCTTGTTATGCACCTCGTTGATTTCCGTCATGGCCTCCTTAAAAATGACAGAGAGCTTCAGGAATGGATACGTTCAAACGGAAAGAATATATTTGTTGTCTTCACTAAGGCAGATAAAATCGCAAAAGGAAAATGGAAATCTATGCGTGAAGAATATGTGAGGTCTGGAATGTATTC
>CAJOLN010000043.1 GCA_905235395.1 uncultured Synergistales bacterium | reverse complement strand
TTCATGCCTTCAGGAACAGGTATAAGTCCTTCCCATAATGCCTGAGGTTCTTTGAGATAATACGATGCGTAACACCCTGCACATATTCCCACGAGGAGAAACAGAAAAAATAATGTGCCTAATAATGATGAATGTCTTTTTTTCTTTCTTACTGGTCTGGGATATCCTGCTGTTATTCTTTCGGATCTGTTTTGCAAGTTTTAGCACTTCCTGTTTGTTTTTGCGGTTATTATAGCAACTTTGATTCAGAAAAGGCGGCAGAAAGTGCTGCTTGCTTTTATGTCCTCTAATTATAAATCTGCTGTGCTGTATCACTCTCAGAAAGTCTCATGCGTGTACCCGGAACATATATAAGAATGTTATATGAACTATCGTCCGGGCCTTTCACTTTGAGTGTCATGCTAGGCGGAAGAAAACCATTATCAGCAAGATCATATTTCAGCTCATGACTTGTCGTTTTGTTGAGATTACAAACACTGAAACCCTTTGTTAGTTTTATCTCTCCGTTAAATTTAGTGCCTTGAGTCTGCCAATCCACAGATACATGATCAAACTGTTCCGATCCTGTGAACAATACTGCGAATGATACGTTATTTCTGTTTGCTGTCTCAATTAATCCGTAAATCTGATTCATGATTCTCTCTGCCTCTTGTTTGGCCGTATGCTTTGAGGCATTTGCATTAAGAGTCATATATGCGGCCGCGATACTGAGAAGCAGTATTGCAATTGCAATTTCAGTTAGTGTGAATGCCTTATGCCTTCCTGTCATTATGATACACTCCTCACTGTCAGTACCAGCTTGAATGTTATTCTTTTCAGTGCGTCCTTCTGCGAAATCGGAAGCATAACTCTATGAAACAAACCTGAAGCCTTTAATCCTTCCGTTAAATTTATCACTGACTCTTCATCTGATGCTCTGCCGTCAATTACAACAGTGACAATTGAAAGATTACGTGAGAAGTCTGCGTTGTCGAATTTTATCCCTGTACCTGCATTAGCTTCCAACGCACTCATCACTTCAAGCGCAGGTATATCACTTTGAAAAAATTCTATTATCTTTTCTGTTTTATGCCTCTGATTTTCAAGCCTCGCATTATCCTGAGAAAGTCTGAGCCTCTTGTTTGTAAGTTCATTCACATCTTCTCTCAGGAGTTCAATATCGTTAATTATGCGGCCTATATTCTGAACTGCAAACCCTATCGTGCCTAGCGATAACATGAAGAAAGCAGCAAGCATTACCCACATTGTCAGTCTTGTAGGATTGAATGCATATCTTCTTTGTTCAAGTTCAACATATTCACGAGGTCTTATGTCCAACGCGGGAATAGATGATCTGTTTCTGAGTGCAAGACCTCTTGCCGCAAAGAACTTATCCGTCATGTTGATTACGTTTATTTCTGATGTGCTGCTTATCTGGAAATCAAGACCCTCAAGCACAAGATGTTCTATTTTGAATCGCCTGTACTGATTCTCAATGTACTGCACTGTGCTCATGATGTCCTGCATTCCCCTCAAGTTGCTCGCAGCTCTGAAATATATTCCGTTCCCGTTCCATGTCGTAACGATTGAATGTGCCTCTGCAAATATTGATAAACCTTCGAGTGCTTCGGGTGCTGAACGTGTCATTGCAAATATCAGAGGTTCAACAGCTCCCGCAGGAATTCCTGTTTTCCTTGAGATATCAAGCAGACGTTCTATCATGTTGATTCTCGCGACGGCTGTCAGCACTGTTATTTCATCGCTCGATTCTGCTTCGTCAGGCGTTTGGATTATCAGTGCGTCGAACACGGCATCAGAACTTGAAAACGGAAAATATTCATCGAAATTAAGAGCGAGTGTGCTTTTTATATCATCAAGGCTCATTCTCGGAAAATTCAGAGGTCTTATCACTGTGTCATGTGACGGTATGCCAATAGATACAGGTTCATTTATGCGCCCAGTCTCGCGGCGGAGTTTCAAGAATGCAGCTTCAAGCATGTCAAAATCTTTTATTGATCCGTTTATCACACACCCTTCATCAAGAGGAATGGTTATGCTCCTAATTGGCTTCTCGTCATCGCCTAGTTCCTGAAAATATATAGCATCATCATGAATCGCCAATCCAGCAAAATTATTTATGACCTTGCTGTGTCCAAACTGAAATTTAATTGGCATCCCAGTAAAACACTTCCTCTTTTAATTTTTCAGTCGTTGTTGATTTTTCAGTCGTTGTTGTGTCGTTTAAATACACGACTACCTGACGCATAATGTAATTTCCCATTGAAAGTTTACAGCTCGCCCTTATGAGAAAATAATTCTCACCAAGAGGAGGAAAAATTTTCTTGTATTCTCTTTCCGCATTCTCGTTAAATTTGTCACTATTAAAATTATAATAGAGATTAAAAACATTAACTGACATATCAGAGTCTTCTTTTTCCCATACTCTTGTTTCATCATAAAAATTCTTCTCACTTACTTGATTAGGCGATGTAGGTATCGTTCTGATTTTTCCTGTTTCTATTGCATTCTTTGCCGTCTCTATGAGGTCATCAAGTTTCAAACTCACCTGCATCATTCCGCGTTCTTCGGAAAGAGACTCAGAGGAGCTGACCAGAAAGAAAAATGCCTGTGTAGTAATCATCAATGCAATCAGGAAAAACACAAGAACATTCACGAGAGAGCTTCCTTTTCTTCTTCTGCCTGGTGCATCTGCGAAAATTTTTGCAATGTCATCTTTGCATTTCCCCCTGTATCTGCACACAGGACATAAATTTATATTCTGCAATGTTTCAGGTACCTCCCTTAATGATATTATGCTGCACGCAATACGAAATAAATTAGGAAGTGCTGAACGAATCATAGACCTCACGCTTTGTGAATCAAATATATCCGGCTGTTTATCTTCTTCTCCGAGATATATTATCTCAATCGCCGGGACTATTCCCGTCTTTCTCCAGATCAGCCACGAGTAAATCAGACTCTGTGACAATGGAACTGTTGCATCTCCCTTTTTGTAGGCTTTGAATTCAAAGAGTCTTGCTTCTGATCTGTCCGGATTGAACATCAAGGCATCATAGCAGCCAGTGATGAAAAGTGTGCAGCCGTCATCAAAGTTGAATGTACTCTGCAATCTCTGTTCAGGTTCTTTGAAGATTAACCGCATATCAGATTCAGAATATTCACTGAGAGAAGGAATGCACCTGAAGAATTCCGACATTGCTTTTACCCACACAGTTACGCCTCTTGCCATTGCAATTAAATTTTCAGATTTGAATTTCTGTGAGTGTTTCGCGATGAACGGCATGAATATATTTTCTCGTACCATGTTCTCAAGTGCACTCTCTCCTTCTGAAACCGCATGTGCAATTTTCTGATGCAAATAATGAGAATAATTTGATGCACCCTCAAAGAAAACGCGAGCTATGTACTTATGAAAGATTGAACCATAAGCCTCACCATTTCCCTTTATGCCAACCTTCCACGCTGATTTTTTCCCAAAGTGAGTTTTATACGCAAGCAGAGCCGGACATTTCTGGCAGAGTGCGAGGTCACTGACTGATATATAGTATTTACGATTTCTATACTGCATGATTTAATTTCTGTCACTGAATGCAATCAGCGTATCACCGTCATTAGGTGCATAAGTTTTGAATACACCTGTGCTGCTTTTCAGGTATGAGACTAATTCTTCCCTTGAGACTATAATTTTTCTGCGTGATAACATTTCTATTGCTTTGCTTACGGTAATCATATACATAGGTGAACTTTTCAGCAAGCTCTTGAGATTCATGGCTAATATATCAGGTCTTGTATCATGAGGCACATTCTCAGGTCTTGTTGTCACGTTGAATATTCCGGGAATGAGTTCTATTGTGCGTATGAAATTCTTTATGTCATCACGTGAAGCTGTTCTTGTTCCTGAAGGCAGGTAAACATTCACATCGCCGTTGTCCATTCTGTCGATGAGTGCAGTCAGTGCATACCAGTTTATCCGCGTGTTCCTGTCGAGCATTATCACATGGCCGCCGGAATTCTCAAAGTCACTGCGAAGCTCGTTAACTTTCCGCCACGTTGGTTTATTCACTATGTCTTCAGTGATGTAAAAGCATTTTCCTGAAGGGCATTCAGTGAAAAATTTATTTCCGCGTTTGAAAGCAGCACCTGCAACAGCGTTGTGTCGTTGTGCACATACTACGAACGCAAATTTTTCTTCTCTGTATTTTCCCGTCAGCTTTATGTATTTTCCTTCGCCTTTCTGAATTTCAAATCCTTCATGAGATTCAAGCCAGAGTTTAAGCGTCAGTGTAAGATTTTCTGAATTAGGCGGCCAGTCTTTAGGCTCTTCCTGAACTTTCTTATATTCCTCTTCGTATACTGCTCTTATAGTTCTTAATATCTCCTGTGATTCATCTTGTATGTCTGTATCATCGCCTGTGATGATTCTATTCACCTGCTGAATTATTCTTCTTGGTGACATGCTCGGATTGATTGAGCTTCGCATTCTGCCCATAAGACATTGATACGCTTCTTCTGTGTCTTTTTCATTTTTGAATGCAAGTGCAATTCTGTCACGAATCAACTGGTATGCCTGAGATGTTGTGCATGCATTCATTATGATTCTGTTGCCTGTAAGACGCTGTATAACTGGAGCAGGCAGTTCAGGTACAATATCGTTTGTCCATGTCTCAGGAGTGAAGAAGCATAAAGGAAGTACACCGTTAATTGCATTTACCAGAAGACTTATCAGATCTCCCCATGCATGAATCAAAGGTTTGTTTCTGCGCAGATGATCTAACTGGTCAAAACAAATTATCATAGGTATCTTTGCATAAGATAAAAGACAGCCAATAGAGAGCAGCATTTTTTCTGCGTCATCTTCACGTTTTAAATCGCTCATTGAAATCGTATTTCTCAAAGGAAGTCCAAGCCTCTGCGATTCATCTTCATCAAGGCCATGTTCAAGCCACTCAAGAACATTAAGTTTCACTGCTTCATCATCAGTCCCGGCATATAAGAGAAAACCCTTGAGAAAATCACTGTCAAGTTCAGGCATATCTTTTGCTAAATATACTCTAATATCAAGTTTGCTGAGATCATGATATCCGTCTTCATTTCTTCGTTCACGGTATACATTCATTACTTCGCTGGTCAGCATATCAAACTGTGAACGTCCTTTGCTGTGCTGCTGCTTAAAACTGGTGAATATGTTATGAAGCAAATCATGAGTTATAAGTTCCGGCACTCTGAATGTCCCTATTGTTACTAAAACAGCAAGTGTTTCTTTGCCTCTAAGTCTTTGCAGTATTCGCATAAGCATATGTGTTTTGCCTGAACCTGCCTGACCAAGAATTAAACCCGATAAAGGATGTGCCGGTTCTCTTCGCTTATATCGTATGAGCTGCTCAATGTCTTCAAGAACTTCCCTGTTGAGCTGTGCGAGAATCGGATTTGTGTTGCTCCATGGGAGAGGATCTGACGAAGAAGCAAACGGATTGTTTTCGCGGAGTTTTTCAAGAATCAATTTGCTGTCCTTCATTCCAGGTTACCATTCCCATCCTTGAATTGTCGTTTTCATAAAAAAATTCTTCAGGCTCAAAATCTTTTGTCCTGTCCGTTACATGAAGCACAATAACTTCTTCATCTCTGAGTTTACGAAGCATGTCATCAAACACATCATGAGGCCATGCTAATTTTTTTCTAAGCTCAGGGATATTCACAAAAACTCTTCCGTGTTCAAGCTCATCAAATGCCTCTTTGAATCTCTCACGCGTATATTCAGATTTTGCACTTATGACAGCATTAACATCTGACAGAATGATTTTCGGTACAAGATTATCATCGTAAATTGTCGTAATTCTCCCTGACTCTGCAAGTTCATTCAGGATACTTCTGAAATCAGACCTTGAGAACGGAAGACTGCGCTGTAACATTTTTGGGCTGACTGGGTTATCACGTGACAGGCTGGCAGTAACGAAATCAGACGGATCACGAGGCACAAGAATATACAGAGTTCCGCCGTTCTTGCTGAATATGAATCTGTCCTTAATTTTTAACTCAATTGCTTTCTTGATTGCAATTGCTGAAGGCTTTTTCTGTCTCACAAGACCAAGTTTGCGCCTTGTGTCAAAACTCATATGTGCGGGAAGGTCTTTAACTTTCATGAAACCTTTGCTGTTTTCGAGGAGAGTTTGAATGAAATCTGGTATGCTCTTTTCATACATAACTTGAATTCACCTCTTGATATAATTTTTATGGAACATCACATAATTTTATCGCAAGGTGAAGATTATAACTATGCATCATGAACCCGTCATGCTCAATGAAACACTCACATTAATACGCAGTCATTCATCACACAAAAAGATTCTCGACGGCACATTAGGACTCGGAGGTTATTCTGAGGCATTCCTGAATGAATTTGATGACGCGTTTGTACTTGGCCTTGACCGTGATGAAGACGCAATACGATTCTCACGTGAGAGACTGAAAGATTACGGAGCGAGATTCAAAGCGTTACATGCAAACTTCGGAAGCATATCAGAAATTGAAGAATGCAAAGGCTTTGACGCATACGTTTTTGATCTTGGAGTTTCAAATATGCAGCTTGAACTTCCAGAGCGCGGCTTCTCCTTCAACAATGACGGCCCTCTTGATATGCGAATGAATCAATCTGAAGACACAATGACAGCCTCAGAGATTCTCGAACGTACAGACGAGAAGACACTCGCGAAAATATTTTTTGAGTACGGAGAAGAGAGATACGCGAGACAAATTGCATCAGCCATAAAGAAAAGCAAAATGAAATTCAAAAATACATCTGAACTTGTGAAATTGATTCGCGAAACACTGCCCCAGCCTGTCCAGAGGAAAATGGGAACTCACCCTGCGAGGAGAATTTTTCAGGCACTAAGGATATATATTAATGATGAGACAGGAGAACTTGAGAGACTTTTAGATTCACTTTCCAAAATTGCAGGTCATGATGTGACAATAATATTCGTAGCATATCATTCACTTGAAGACAGAATAATTAAGAGACGCTTCCGTGAATGGCAGAATAATTCTCTGGGGAAAATATTAACGAGACATCCTTTAGTACCCGATAAAGAAGAGATTGCGAAAAATTACAAAGCAAGGAGTGCAAAGTTAAGGGCATTTTATCTTAGTTAGTGCTAAGTATTTTTTGCACAAAGTTGCTTACCGTTGTATAATTTCTTCACGCATAAGAAAATTTTCAAAGTCAATGGGGGGCGAAGAAAAGTGCGTAAACCAAAACACAAAAATCAGCTCAAAATCAAAGTAGGAATCAGATTAGTGGTTTCTTTATGTGTGATTATAGGTCTCATTATTGGTCTTGGCATTCTAAGATTCCATGCCGCACGTCTCGCCTATTATCTTGAATCCGTGAACCAATCTATACAGAAATATTCAGAAGAGGAAGTTACGCTTCGTCAGGAACTATCAGCATTAGTTGCACCGATTCGCATATACTCATACTGCAAGGAGAGTCTGGGAATGCATAAGGTAACAAAAGCAGAAACAATGCCTGTGCGTATGCGCGGAAGAGATTTGACGGCAACGAGACGCAATGAACCAGCATCAGATCGTTTAAGCTGGCGTTCAAGTTTATCATGGCTGTTAGGAAATTAAAATTAAAATGTCATCATCACAGAGACTTCGCAGGGCAGGCAATCCCTGGATAATATTTGCAGGTTTATTCATAACAATCGGAATCACTTTAATAGCCCGGCATTGCTACCCTAACCCCAGAGTAGTAGAACAATCACGTCATCAGTATTGGAAACGAGTGAACCTGAATTCGACACGCGGAATAATTCAGGACGTAAAAAACAACGCACTCGTAATATCAGACACACTTCCAGCCTTCGCAATAGATCCTTCAATGGTGAGTGCAGATAAGCTAAACAAACTTTCAGGATTAGTTTCGGAGGACATAATAGAGAAGATACGTGCTGCAATAGGAACAAATAGACGCTTTATATGGCTGAAGCATAAAGTTTCAACTGAAGAGGCGAAACAATTCCGTGCGTTGATGAGTGACTTGCGAGGTATAAGAGAGATAGAAGAACCATATCGTAAATACACGAATCAAAAATTGATGTCTCATGTTCTCGGCTTCTGTGACAATGACAACAGAGGTCAGGCAGGAATAGAACAGGCATGGGATACGACACTATATAACCCTCCAGGACAGAAAATAGTTGTGAGACGGGCAAGCGGACAAGCGTCATCATTAATGGAAAATGAATCAGAGAAGCGAACAACAACTCCCGTTATAACGCTGACACTCGACACCAGGATTCAATATGTACTAGAAAAGCATCTGCTCAGGACAGCAGAAGAGAACGCAGCGAAATGGGCAGTAGCGGTGTGCATGAATCCGAACACAGGAGAAATTCTCGCAATGGCAAGTTATCCGACATATGACCCAACAGACAGAAGGAGCCTCACAATGGAAGCACTTTCTAACGCAGTAATAAGCAGAGGATATGAACCAGGCTCAACGTTCAAGCCAATATATTTGGGATTGGCACTCGAAAAGGGAATCGTTAAGAAGGATGAAGTATTTTTCTGTCCTGCGAAACTGAAAGTAGCTGACCGTTATATCAGAGAATCAGATGCCCGCGTTGCATTGGGGAATGTAGATACAGCATCTCTCCTCATAAAGTCATCAAATGTAGGAATGGCTCAGATAGGAATTCGTGCAAACAAGAGCAGTATGTATGAGAGTCTGAGGTCATTGGGCTTCGGTCAGGACAGCGATATAGAACTTCCAGGTGCAGCTCGCGGAATCCTTCCGTATCCTGAAAACTGGCGCGGTGTTACTCCAGCAAATATTGCAATCGGTCAGGGGTTCGCCGTAACTCCTCTTCAGCTCATCACGGCAATGGCAGCAATCGTGAACGGAGGAAAGCTAATGAGTCCGTATATTGTGAAAGAGGCAGTGAATTCACTCGGCGAAGTGGTCTACAGAGGAGAACCTAAAGTTATGCGCGAGGTCATGACACCGGAGACCACAGCATGGATACGTTCAGCAATGCGCAAAGTGATTCTCGAAGGCACAGGCAAGAGAGCGGCAACAACAATCACGGACGTAGCAGGCAAAACAGGAACAGCACAGGTTGCAGGTAAAGGAGGATATCAGCCTGGAAAATACGTAGGCTCATTCATAGGTTTCTGGCCTTATGAGGAACCGAAATATTTAATGCTTATTGTGATTGGTGAACCGTCAAAGGGAAGATATTACGGCGGTGATGTAGCAGCTCCAGTGTTCAAATCAATAGTTGAAGAAATGGCAGAACTCGAATACTTCTCTTAAAATTAAGAATATAATATAAGCTCAATCTATGAAAGGCAGGTTTATATATTGAGCGTAAAGTTTGAGGATGTCCTGAAGTTTATGCGTGCCAAAGATGAAAACGTAAAGGCATGTGTAAAACATCAGGACAATTTTTATGTACAGATTCATGATGTAATATCCGACAGCAGAGACGTAAAACCCGGAACGTTATTTGCATGCATTAAAGGTGAGAAGTCAGATGGTCATGAATTCGTGAGGACAGCAGAAGAGAACGGTGCAAGTGCGTTATTGTGTGAACGTGAAGTTGATTCTGATTTGCCGCAGATTATCGTTGAACATGTTCGTGATTTTCTCGGTGATGTCGCTTCGTTTGTATATGATAACCCTTCGAGTAAATTGCTTATGGTCGGCATAACAGGCACTAACGGTAAGACTACCACGACATACATCACAAGAAGAATATTGCAGTCAGCAGGAATGAGAGTAGGCTTGCTCGGAACAATCATTGAGAGTGACGGAATAACCGAGAAGGAAGCGGACAGAACTACACCTGAAAGCTGTATCGTTCAGAGGCAATTGCATAACATGGTGAAGAATGGCTGCTCTGCGTGCGTAATGGAGACTTCATCACACGGACTGTATCTCGGAAGATTGAAAGGTGCATTGTATGATGTTCCAGTGTTCACGAATCTCTATCCCGAACATTTAGACTTTCATTTGAACATGGAAAATTACTTTGAGGCCAAGAAGTTATTATTCACGAATTACACGAAGAAGAATTTCATCGGAGCAGTGAATCATGATGACCCATACGGCAGAAGATTACTCTCTGAATTTCCAGATAACTTACGCGGATTCGGAATGAATGAAGGAGCATCATCAAGAGTAATTGAATCACACACGAGCTTGAACGGAACAGAACTTGTGATTGAGATGAAAGAATTTGAATCTCTCAGTCTTCATACTCCTCTTGTCGGTGCATTCAACATCATGAACACTCTGTGTGCAGTTACAGCAATGCGAGGACGAGTTGATGACTGTGCAATCATTGAAGGAGTTGCGAATGTTCCGCAGGTTCCCGGCAGACTTGAACGCATTGACCTTCCGAACGGAGCATGTGTGTTCGTTGACTTTGCACATACACCTTCAGCATTGAGGAGCGTACTCGGAACAATCAGAAAGCTATCGGGAAATGACAGGCGGATAATCTCGATGTTCGGTCATGGAGGAGGAAGATATCAGCAGAATCGACCTGAACTCGGAAAGGCAGCCTCAGAATTTGCAGATGAGCTTATCATCACATCAGACAACGCACGAGATGAAGACCCTGCATTGATTGCAGAGGCTATAGCGTCAGGTGCAAGCATACCCTACAAGATAATCACCGACAGACCCGAAGCCGTGAAGATTGGACTTGATGAACTGAAAAAGGGAGACATACTCGTAATAACGGGTAAAGGCCCTGAGAGATTCATAACGATTAAAGACAGAAAAATTCCGTTTAACGATGCGGAAGCCGTAAAAGCATGGAGGGATTCAAGATGAATTTCACGCTGAAAGAATTATTTGAAGATGTTCCGAATGAATTTGCAGATATGGAGTTCCCTTCACACTTGGCCACTGACAGCAGAGATGTAAAAACAGGAGATGCATTTATTGCGATTGAAGGTGAAAAGACTGACGGGCATAAATATATTTCTCAGGCAATCGAAAACGGAGCAGGATTGATTATCGCGAGGAAGGGAAAAGTTCCAGAGGGCATAAATATTCCAGTTATTGAACTTGAAGAACCAGAACGTGATTTAGCACTCATTGCCTCAAAGAAATTGCAGGCTCACGAACTAAGCAGCATAATAGCAATTACAGGCAGTGTAGGCAAGACAACAACAAGAGCAGCATTACAGCTTGTGCTAAATGAAAAGTTCAAGGTACATGCACCAGAACGAAGTCTTAATACGTTAATCGGATGCACAGCTACAATCATGGCCATGCCCAAAGAGACAGAGATTTTGATTCTGGAATTTGGAGCGAACAAGCCAGGCGAAATTAAAGAACTCAGTGAATATTTCCCTCCGACAATAGCAATTCTTACGGCAATAGCACCAGTTCATCTTGAAGGTTTCAGGAGCATAGAAGGAGTGTTAGAGGAGAAACTCGAAATCACTCGGCCTTCATCAATTGAAAAAATCATTTTCAATAATGACAACGAATATCTCAGTGACTCATTCAAGTATATGGTCAAGTCAATGGGTGTTGGTGAATCAAGCGATTCAGATTTCGTTCTGAGTATCGACAATTCAGAATACACTCTGCCTGCTTTGTCATTCGTACTTGCATTGAGACAGACACAGGAGATTGCACGTTACACAGCCAACATCTGGGGAAGACATAACGCAATGCCTCTCGCACTCGCTGCCGCCACAGCACATGAACTCGGCATATCACTTCAGGAATCATCAGAAGCACTCGCAGATTTTCAGGCTCTCAACGGAAGGGGAAAAGTGATAATTCGTGATGACGGGAAATTCATAGTTGATGATTCGTACAATGCGAACCCAGCATCAATGAGGGCATCACTTGAGACATTCGCGAAAATAAAATCGAACGGCAAAATTGCTGTGCTTGGTGAAATGCGTGAACTCGGCGAGGACTCCACGAAATATCATGCTGAATTGAAACCTCTGCTTGATGTTCTTGATGATGTGATTCTCGTGGGCAGTATATGGAATGATGCATTAAGTGAAGGAGCAGAATACAAATTTGCGTCAGACTGGAAAGAGGCGTTAATTCTCCTGCGAAATATAATGTCATCATCTGAATGGAATGGTATACTCGTAAAAGGTTCAAACAGTATCGGCTTATTCAACATCATCAAGGAGTTATCATGCGAATAAAATTTTTCACTGGCTTAATCTTCTTCGTGTTAAGTCTCATTCTTCAGTACATATGGATACGAATTCAGAGACGCATTCACATAACACAGCAGCAGAAATGGTACGGAATAAATATTGATAACGAGATTAAAGCGGCTACTCCTTCAATGGGAGGAGTAGTTTTTTTGT
>CAJOLN010000042.1 GCA_905235395.1 uncultured Synergistales bacterium | reverse complement strand
GGACGCAGTGCACATCATTTCAGGAGGCAGCAGAAGAATACAGGCAAACTTGAAGGATTCACTGAGGAAATACTGAACGGTCAGAAGGTCGTAAAAGTGTTCTGTCATGAAGAGAAATGCATAAAGGATTTTGAGTATCTCAATGAGGAATTGTTCATCGAATCAGAGAAGGCCAACAGGAAAGCTAATACACTTGGCCCAATCCTGAATAACATAGGCAATATTCTCTATGCATCAATGGCTCTCTCTGGCGGCATATTGATTCTCTCTGGTGTTCGGAACATCAGCTTATCGGGATTGCCAATGAGCATTAGTGTTGCAGTTCCTTTCCTGAACATGACGAAACAGTTCGCTATGATTATCAATCATTTCTCAATGCACATTAACGCAACCGTATCTGGTCTTGCCGGAGCAGGAAGAATATACGCGGTAATTGATTCTGAACCTGAAGACGATAACGGAAAAATTGAGATTGAAAGTGAAAATACACAGGGCAGAATTGAATTCAGACATGTAAATTTTGGTTACACTGATGATTTGAACGTTCTTAATGACATTACTATCTCTGCAATGCCTGGACAGAAGACAGCACTTGTAGGTTCAACAGGAGCAGGAAAAACTACAATAGCAAATCTGATTCCGAGATTTTATGATGTTCATTCAGGGAAAATATTTTATGACGGCATTAACATTCAGGACATCAAGAAGTCATCACTGAGACGGAATTTAGGCATTGTTCTTCAGGATACTAATTTATTCACTGGCACTGTTATTGAGAATATACGTTACGGAAGGCTTGATGCTTCTGATGATGAATGCATGAATGCCGCAAAATTATCAGGAGCAGATGATTTTATCTCACGGCTTCCTGAAGGTTATAATACTAACCTCACTGGCAACGGTGCTAATCTCTCACAAGGTCAGCGTCAGTTAATTGCTATTTCACGTGCAATTGTCGCTAATCCGGCTGTTATGATTCTCGATGAGGCTACATCATCAATTGATACGCGAACTGAGGCACTTGTTCAGAAAGGTATGTACGCACTCATGAAAGGCAGAACTGTATTTGTGATTGCACACAGGCTTTCTACTGTAAGGAATTCGGATTTGATTCTAGTTATGGAACACGGAAGAATAATTGAACGCGGAACTCATGATGAACTGATTGCGATGAAGGGCAGATACTATAAGCTGTACACTGGAGCATTTGAATTGTCATGATTGAACGTTCGTTATTCTCATCAAATGATGATGAACCTTTAGCCGCAAGAATGAGACCTCAATCCCTCGATGATTTTGCAGGTCAGGAACACTTAGTTGCGCCTGGAAAAGTTCTGCGAAGAATCATAGACAGCGATAAAATTCCATCAATGATATTCTGGGGGCCTCCTGGTGTGGGCAAGACGAGTTTAGCCGGAATAATCGCGAAGAAAACACGAGCGTCATTCATAAATTTCTCGGCTGTAACAAGCGGCATAAAAGAAATTCGCGAGATAATGAAACAATCTGAAACTAACAGAAATTTCGGTGAACGTACAATTTTATTTGTCGATGAGATTCACAGATTCAATAAGGCACAGCAGGACGCGTTCTTACCGTTTGTTGAGAAGGGAAGCATTATATTAATCGGAGCTACAACTGAGAACCCGTCATTTGAAATTAACAGCGCGTTGTTGTCGAGGTGCAAAGTATTTGTGTTAAAGCCTCTCAGCATTAATGACATCGTGAAGCTCCTGAAGAGGGCATTGAATTTTCTTGGAGGCACAATCTCAATCACTGATGATGTATTGAACTCAGCCGCAAATTTTTCAAACGGTGACGCTCGAACTGCAATATCACTTCTTGAAATGATGCATTCAAACTCAGAGATAATTGACGGAAGGATAACGATAACACCAGAAATATTTGAACAATGTACATCACGTAAATCACTCTTATACGACAAAAACGGAGAAGAACATTATAATCTCATATCTGCACTTCATAAGTCTATGCGCAATTCTGATCCTGACGCGGCGGTCTACTGGTTAGCCCGAATGTTAGAGGCAGGCGAAGACCCTTTATATATTGCGAGAAGGGTTGTACGTTTTGCGAGTGAAGATGTCGGACTTGCTGACCCTAACGCTTTATCAATGGCAGTTGCGGCTTATCATGCATGTCATTTCATCGGTATGCCTGAATGTTCCGTTAATCTCGCTCAGGCTGTCATTCACCTCTCAATAACTCCGAAATCAAATGCCGTTTACATGGCCTATAATGCAGCGCGTGAAGACGCATTGAAACATTCAGATGAACCTGTGCCTCTTCAAATCAGGAATGCTCCGACGAGATTAATGCGTGAACTCGATTACGGAAAAGACTATCAGTATGCACATGATTACGATGATAAGATTACGGCTATGCAATGTCTTCCTGATTCACTGACTGGCAGAGAGTATTACGTTCCGACAGAACAAGGCAGTGAATCAAGATACAAGAATCGACTTGAGCAGATAAAGAACTGGAAAGCAGAGCGCAAAAAAAATCCCCCGTTGTAAAAACAGGGGACAAAAATTATTTTCTGATTTGCGGAGCTGGCTTCCCGAACAAATATCCCTGTGCTAAATCACAGCCTGCACTCTTCAGAAATTCAAGCTGTTCCTTTGTCTCTACTCCTTTGGTCAGAGCCGGTATACCCAATCGTCTGGCCATGTCTATTATCGATGATATTATGATGAATGCCCTCTCGTCTTCTGTTGAACGTATCATGTCCATATCAATTTTAAGACCGTCAAGCGTAAAATCTTTCAGGACTTTCAATGATGAATACCCTGCACCGAACGCGTCCATCCAGACATTGAAGCCATGTTTGCGAAGTCTTTCTGATTCGTGTTTCATAACTTCCAGATCTACAGCTATGAGGCTTTCTGTGAGTTCAAATCTCAGCATATCATGAGGAATTTCATTTTTCTCAACTGCATCTTCAATAACCTGCACTATATCCGTAAGCTCAAAATCAAGACGCGAGAGATTCAATGATACAGGTACAAGTTCTTCACCATGCTCTCTGCGTTCCTTCAAACCTTCGCATACCTGATTGATCATGAAGCTGTCCAGTTTATGAATCATATGCTGTTCTTCAAGGACATGCAGAAAATCAGCAGGTGATAATTTTCCGTATTTTTTGTCTTCCCACCTCGTTAATGCCTCCAGTGATGAAACTTTTCCTGTCCGAACATCAACAACAGGCTGAAAATATACTTTTATGTGTCCCGAACTCAATGCTTCATCGAATGATGCAAGTATATGTTCCTGAAGATTAAGTTTTTCCGCCATTTTCCCGTCATAGAACTGAACTGTTGAACCGTATTCGCGCTTTATCGAATCGCATGCCAGTTTTGCACAGTCGCAGGTTACTATTATGTCCTGTGCCGCGTCTCTTATCTTGTATACTCCGGCTTTGATTTCTACGATTACTCCTCTTCGTATATTATTGATTCTCACTGTCATTCGCTTTATTTTCTCTGCAAGATCTTCCTGACAAGTCAAAACAACAAAGTGATCACATTCAAACCTTGCAGTCGTTTCACCTGGAAATGTATCCTGAAGTATTCTTGCAATCGATTTCAGCATTCTGTCTCCGCCGCTGAAACCGTATGTTTCATTGTACGTGTGAAAATTCCTGATGTTGAAGTACACGCAGTAAGGTGTTTTTCCGTTCTCAATGAATCTTCTGATTAATTCAGGTGCTTTGAGCCTGAAATATTTTATGTTGTACAGCCCTGTCAGTTCATCAGTGTCATATTCTTTCGGCTGTGGTGCTGTCTGCCCTGAACGTTCAAGAAGTTTCTCGCGTAAATTCATGTCGTGAAGATACACGTAGAATATATCTCCCAGTTCTTCATCATGTACGAACTTTCCCCAGTCTTCAACTTCCTTAATGCGTCCGTTCTTCGTGATTATCCTGTACGTTATGTAGTCGTACCCTTGGCTGTGCTTTATCTGGTCATTGATAATCTTGTCTACTTCTTCAATATCTTCAGGGTAAACTACGTTCGCAAAACTTCCTCCTGTGAATCTCATGAAATCCTGAGCTGAATCGCATTCAAATATATTTGAGATGTCATCACTCACAAATATTATGTCGTATGTTTCATTGGCTCTGTAAACCAGAAGTGTACCGGGCATATTTTCGGCAAGTTTTTTAATCGTTATGCTGTCATTTTCATTGTACATTACGCACTCTCTCTCCTCTGTGATTTTTATGACCGTATTTTTAAGTTCTCTGGAAGATATCTTGCAAGTATTTTTTTCAACGCGTCAGACTTCATTGGCTTAGGCAGGTAATCATTAAATCCGTATGATATATATTCCTCCCGTAATCCTGATCCTGAATGTGCAGTCAGGGCTATGTATTTTGAAAGCCTCGAAGGCCCATCAATATCATGTGCCCGTTTCAGCGTTTCTATTCCGTCCAGTCCGGGCATCATGTGATCTAAAAAGATTATGTCATAGTGATTATCCTGTATCAATGACAGACATTCTTCACCTGATTCACACGTGTAAACCTGAGCCTGCGTTTCCTTCAGCATTCCTCGTGCTACTACAAGGTTCACAGGCGTATCATCTACTACGAGTATTTTAGCGTTGGGGCACGTAAATGGCCTGTCATCTTCAGGTAAATTTCCGGCTGGCAATTCTGGTGCATTCTGTAACATCTCTTCATATTCCATTATGCTCCCCTGAAATCCGTCCTGCGATAACTGCTGTGTTATCTCAAATGAAAATGTACTGCCTTTACCGTACTCACTTTTTGCTTCAATTTTGCCTCCCATAAGTTCAACCAGATACCGTACAAGCGTCAGACCTAAACCTGCTCCCTGTATATTCTGAGTCTCATTGAGATTTACACGTTCAAAGGATTTAAATAAATTCGCCATGTCTTCATGACGTATCCCTATACCTGTATCATTCACAGAAATTTTCAGCTTTACTCTTGAATACTGAAGCGCAGTGCCCTGAATAGCGAGTGTGATTTTACCTTTATTAGTGTACTTCACTGCATTATCGAGCAAATTCATCATTACCTGCCTGATATGATCTTCATCTCCGTAAAGATGTTCGGGAAGTTTTTTATCGATATCAAGCACAAAGTTCAATCCTTTGTCGTTTACATTCTCAAAGATTGCCTCTTCAACGTCTTTAAGCAACTGCCATAAATGATAATCAGTGTTGTACAGTTCCATTTTTCCAGATTCTATTTTTGAGATGTCCAGTATGTTATTTATTATGGAAAGAAGATGATTTCCTGCGTTTCTGATATCAAGAGATGCCTGATGAACTGTAGGGTCACGGCTTTCACGAAGTATCATCTCATTCATTCCCAGTATTGCGTTCATGGGTGCACGGATTTCATGTGAAGTGTTTGCGAGAAAATCACTTTTTGCACGATTTGCCGCATTCGTTAACCTCGTTGAAAGTTCTGCCTGTTCTCGCGCCTCTTTCAGTTCCTTCTCAACCGTCAGCATTTGCCTGTATGTCGGTGCCTCATAATAAAAGAATGTCACGAAAAGCACTATCGTTGCAACCATGTACGTTATCAGAACTGTCCTGAGAAACATTGACTGTATTACGAACGATATTATCAGCAGACCTACAAGCACATTCAGAACTATATACTGAGATTTTGACGTGTAATATTCCCTGTTAGTTAGCTGAAGATATACTGCCATAACAACATAATAAAGAAAGTACACGCACTGCCATAATGTTCCGTAAGCTCCGTATATAAGCTCTCCGTAAGTTGATATCGTGAACGAGAATCCGGATATTCCCGGCAATAGATTAAGTATCAGCACAACGAAACTTGATCCTAAAAGTATTCTGTTGAACAAATCAAATTTTTTATTCTCAACATGTACATATGCTTCTACGTAACGCATAAGGTAATATGCATTGATATTCACAAAAGCATAAAACATTGTTCTTATCACTATATTCACGGAGTATGCATACTTCCAGTCTCCAAGTAATACCGAACTCCAGCCGTCTACAGAAAGAGTTGATACCACATCAAGAAATGCCGCACAAAATGTTGATACTGCCAAAAGCCTGAAACGTTTATTGATCTCTGCATTAGTGCCGTAACGCACAAAAAGAAAAACTGTAAGAACTCCCAGAAATGGTATCATTGCAGCCTCAAGCCACACATTAAATCCATAAGTCAGCATTGCCTTATTCTCCTGTGCTCTGGTGAATCTTCTCTTGAGGAATATATTTTGAAAGCATTTCCTCAAGTTCTTTTCCGTTTACAGGTTTACTCAGAAAGTCATCAAACCCTGCGGAAAGTAATTCAGCCCTCACACCCACAAGTGCATTTGCTGTACACACTATTATCTTGGCCTTTGCACCTGGTGCATCTTTCATTTCTTTTATGCGTCTCATGGTTTCTTTGCCGTCCATTTGAGGCATCATGTAATCCATAAGGATTATGTCGTAATAATTCTTTGCTATTTTCTTCAGACATTCTTCACCTGACTCAGCTTCATCTATTTTCACTTTGTTTTCTTTCATCAGTGAACGCAGCACCACTCTGTTCATGTCATTGTCATCAACTATGAGTATTCTTGCTTCAGGTGCAATTAAAATTTTACGTTCTTCTTTTTTCTTGTGAGTCTCTTCAATTTCATAATCATGAATTGTTTTGGTTCCCACTATCTTCTGAGGTATCACAACATGAAACGTTGAACCCATTCCGTATGTCGATGTTACTTCTACAGTTCCTCCCATTAACTCAATGAGCCTCCCTGTTATGGCAAGCCCAAGACCAGTACCTTCAATGTTATGCGTTTCTTTTGCGTCTATTCTGCTGAATGACTTAAACAGTTTGGGGATATCCTCCGTATGAATTCCTATACCTGTATCTGTAACTGTTATATGCAGCACTATTAATGACGGGTCATCACCTTTAACACCTGTCAGCGTGAACTTCACCGAGCCTTTTTTCGTATACTTCACGGCATTATTCAGGATATTGACCAGAATTTGATGAACGCGAATTCTGTCACCGAACAGCTCTTCAGGAAGTGACGTGTCAATTTGCGGAAGATATTTCAATCCTTTCTGTTCAGCTCTGATCCTCACCATGTTATCCACGTCTTTTAATACTCTGCCCAGATCATAATTTCTCAATGCTAATTCAAGTTGTCCGGATTCAATTTTCGTGAAGTCTAAGATGTCGTTAATAATATGAAGAAGAGTAGTTGCGGCTGATGCAATATCACATGAACGTTCATATATTTCACCTCCGCCTGAGAATTTTCTCTGTATTACCTCATTCATTCCAAGAATGACCGTAAGCGGGGTACGGATTTCGTGAGACATATTCGACAGGAATATTCCCTTTGCAGCGTCAGCAGCTACCGCCTCATCTCTTGCTGAATCTGCCGCAGCCTTAACCCTCTTCAGACGTTCAAGCACTCTCTCTAATTCCCTGTATGACGGAACTTCAAGAAGGAAGAAATAGTAATAAGCATTGAGAGCTATCATGATGTCGTTGATTATTGCTTTATATTCTCCTGTAACTTCTCCTGCCAGCAAAATGATTATGTAATTTCCCAATATACCAAGAAATTGCCCCATTGTGAAAACGTGCCTTTTCATATATGCTCTTAATGCTTCAACTATGCCCCATATAATCCATATCTTCACAAACATTCCGCTTAATACTGCCTCTAATATTCCTGTTCTTATTTCTCCGCCCTCTATGTAATAATTTGAACCCGTCAACATTCCTAACATCTCAAAATATATAAATACCCCTAACATAACCTTCTGTGCGAAATCTATTTTTTCTTCTCCACCTCCTGCACTTCTTCCATATCTTCCTATGTACCTCATCAGCATGTAATACACTATATTTCTCATCACTTGTCTCATCACGTAACATACATACATGACGTTAATCGAGATTCCTGAATCCTCTCTTAAAACTATAGCGGCTATTACCTCTATGATTCCATTCGCACAGGCAGCGTAACTATATTTCAATAATCCTTTTTTTCCTCCCGTACTTCCTCTGTGTACTACCTGAAGGTACACACTCAATATCACATTCAATATTATTATTACTATCCCACTCTCTACTATATTTCTCCCTTCCAATTTTCTTGGCCTCTTTTCTTATTTTATGCTATTAAATTACTAAATTTTTCCAAGTATAGCACCTGCACTTTAAATGTGATATTATTTAGCCATGAAGACACATTCTTTATCTGACATTCTTTTTAAACGCGGCAATTCAGGAATGAATATTTCTGTTTTATGTTTTTCAACGCTCGGAGTAATTTCATTTCTGACTATGTCCCTTTTATGTTTCATTAGATTTATTCGTGAATTTTATTTCGCTGCTGCTGCTTATGCAATTTTGGCTTTTATGTTTTTTATATTCGTACTGGCTGTTGTATATTGCATCAGAAAAGATTCATCTGTTATCAATCTGGAAAAATTTTCATTTCCTCTTGTTATAGGATGTTTCATTTATGGCTTTACGATATTGTTTTTTCTTGACGGCGGTTTACATGGAGCTGTTCCGATATTTTTTGTACTTTCTGTTGTTGCAACTCCTTTCTTGTTTTCTTTTTCGGATTCTCTCATTATGGTCATTCTGGAGATACTGGCTTACGTTACGAATATTCTTTTCTCCGTATACTTTCCTGAATCCATAGATCCGCTTTTAGCTAATCCCTCGAACGCTTTTATTCCGGCAATTAGTGTTGCCTTAATCCTAAGTTTTTTATGTTTCATTTATACATATTCATACAGAAAGCAACAGGAACGTTTAGGACATGCATTAACTGAAGCAGATGCGGCGAACGAGGCCAAGAGTTCATTTCTTGATAACATGTCTCATGAGATACGTACACCTATGAATTCTATATTAGGCATGAACGAAATGATATTACGCGAGGAGAATCGGCCGGAAATAAGGGAATATGCTTTAGTGATTCAGAGGAGCGGAAGGGCATTACTGGGAATAATCAACGATATACTAGATTTTTCCAAACTTCAGGATAGAAAAATGGAAATAGTGCCAGTTCGATATGATTTAAGTTCGCTGATAAATGATTTAATCAACATGGCGGCAGAACAGGCAAAAAAGAAATCGCTGACATTCACGGTGAACGTAGACAAAGAAATACCCAGAATACTGGACGGCGATGAATATCATATACGTCAGGTAATGATGAATATTCTGAACAACGCCATAAAGTACACGGAACAAGGCGGAGTAACAATAACGATAGGCTATGAGAGTGTAGACAGCTATACTATACAGCTTAAATGTTCAGTGAGTGATACTGGTATAGGAATTAAGACAGAAGACCTTGAACTGATATTCCAGCCATTTGAACACATAGAGAGCACGCGGAAATTTAGTTCAGACGGTTCAGGGTTAGGTTTGTCGATAGTGAAACAGTTACTTGAGTTAATGGGGTCTGGCCTGAAAGTAGAAAGTGTATTTCACAAAGGATCAACGTTTTCATTTAACATAAAGCAGACCGTAATCAAATGGGAGCCTATAGGTGATTACGAACAAGCGTTTACATCAGCGCGGGAACATCAGGAGAGAGCATTTACGCAGACATTTATAGCTCCTGAAGCGAAAGTTTTAGTAGTAGATGACGCAGACGTGAACCTTCTGGTATTTGCAAATTTACTTAAAAAAACTAAGATAAAGATAGATACGGCATCAAGCGGAGTAGAAATGCTGCAAATGGTGAGAATGAATCACTACAACATGATATTTTTAGATCACCGTATGCCCGGCATGGACGGCATAGAAGCATTCCACAACATGAAGAAGATGACTGACGGCTTGAACTTCAATACACCAGTAGTAGCATTGACTGCCAACGCGGTATTAGGAGCACGGCAGTTGTACATAGACGAAGGGTTCAGCGATTACATATCGAAGCCAGTGGACACGGTGAGACTAGAACAGATACTGCTTGAATATTTGCCGCCAGACTTGGTGATAAAGTGTTCAGATACACAGAATGAAGAAGAGCCTGATGAAACGGTTGAGACTGATGAAACATCGGTATACAAAAAAATTCCTGGAATAAATTACGAGGCTGCAATAACGAACTGCGGAAGCGAGGATACGTTTATACAGGCACTCGAAATATTCTACAATACGTTAGACAAGAAGGCAGGAGATATTGAACGTTTTGAACGCGAAAAGGACATCAAGAACTACACGGTGTTAGTGCATGCGTTAAAGAGTGCTGCTCGTCTTGTTGGAGCACTGAAGCTCTCAGATGATGCGAAATATCTTGAGGCGTGCGGAGACAAACAGGACATTGCAGAGATTGAAGCTAAGACACCTGCACTGCTCTCACAGTATAGGGGATATAAACCTGTACTCGAAAAAGTGTTCGGTAAGAAAGATGAGCCTGATATGTCATTGCCTGAGATGTCAGTTGAAGATCTGCATGAAATGTATTCACTGATTAAGGGCTTTGCGGCAGATTTTGACCTCGACAATATAGACAGCATGATAGCAGAGACAAAGAATTATCGAATCCCAGAAGCAGAACGCGATAAATTCGAGAAAGTGAAAGAATGCGTAACAAATGCTGACTGGGGTACGCTAGAAGAATTGTTATCATCAATGTCATTAAATGAGAGATAAAAGCACAGTGGGTTGGCTGTGCAGTTAAGTATAATAAAGATACTTGAAAGAAAGAAGGCAGTGAGACAGAAAATGAGCAAGGTATTATTTATCACAGAAAAGACGAGCTTTATATCAGAAGGCATAATCAATCACCTTAAAGCACAGGACTTTGAAGTTTTGACTGTGAAGCCTGATGTAACAGCAATATCGAATTTCCTGAAGGAAGGCAATTCCGGCGAAGAGGGCGAAGCAATAGATCCTGAAGTTGCGGCGTTACTGAGTCAGGAAGGCGGAGAAGATGCTTCATCAGGAGAAGAAAAGAAAGATGACATTCCGAGAATATTCATACTGTACCTGCAAGGTGAAGACAATCTCATGATTGATGTGCTCGGATACATTCGCGACCTCGTAGAAGACAGAGGCATTCGATTCTTCGTGATTGGAACGCAGGAAGAACTTGATGAAGTTATTGGTAAGAAGGCAGACTATGTTGCAGAGAGATACACAAGACCAGTAGACCTGGCTGAACTCATTAAGCGTTTGCAGAAAGAAGGAGAAGCTGTAGACAAACTGAAGGAGTTCAAGAGCATACTGATAGTTGATGATGATGCAACAGCATTGCGTTCAATGAAGAGCCTGTTATCGACGCACTATAAAATACTGGTTGCGAACTCAGGCATGAATGCGATAACAATACTTGCGAAGAACAAAGTAGATTTAATTCTGCTGGATTTTGAAATGCCTATCGTGAATGGGCCTAAGGTTCTTGAGATGATCCGTTCAGACCCTAACACTGCAAATATACCCGTTATGTTCCTGACAGCAAAAGGAGATAAACGGAGCATAATGGAAGTGCTGAGATTTAAGCCGGAGAAATATCTATTGAAGACGATGCTTCCAAAAGATATTCTCGACAGCATAGATGAATTCTTCAAGACAAGACGCTGAATACTAACTGCTTTCATAGCAAAAACACTCCTTTCACAAAGATAGCTCCTGACACAAAAAAAGATTCAGGAGCTTTCTTTATGTATAGCCAAGACGTTTTAACGCAGTCGAATCTTTTCGCCAGTTGTGCAGAACTTTAACCCATAGATCAAGATATACTTTATGCCCCGTAGTTTTTTCAAGTTCAGTTCGTGATAGTATGCCTATTTTTTTTATCATGCTTCCGTCAGAACCTATGAGAATTTTTTTCTGGCCTTCAGTTTCAGCGATTAACGAGGCACTTATGTATAAATTTTTGCGTTCTGGATATTCATCCGGGCTTTTGTATTCGTGAATCTCAACTGCTATTCTGTGAGGGATTTCGTCACGTAACAGCATAAGTAATTTTCCGCGAATGATTTCACTTGCAACAAATTTCTCTGTCGTGTCCATGAGTATATCAGGATCATATACAGGCATGCCGTCAGGAAGTACTCTCTTTAATTCAGTTAAAAGAGTATCAAGACCTCGTTTAAGTTTTGATGACACAGAAATTTTTGCGGTGAACTTGAACAAATTATCATAAAGTGAAAATGCTAAATCAGGATTAGCACGGTCAGATTTGCTTGCAACGAGAATGACTGGAACATTAGGAAGCATAACGGAAATCTCATAGTCATCCTGAGCAAGTTTTCTTGTCCCAGCGTCAACGAGCCATAATATTACATCTGAATTTTCAACTGCACCTGCAATCGCGTTATTGAGAAAAATTCCGAGCTTATCTCGTGAATTATTTATCCTGTAAAGTCCGGGAGTATCTGTGAAAACAATCTGCGAATCATTATCGTTGTATATGCACCTGATTGAATTTCTCGTTGTCTGCGGTTTAGGTGATACGATAACAGCACGTGTTCTGAGAAGGGCATTAATCAGCGAGGATTTGCCGACATTGGGTCTTCCGATGAGTGAAACAGTTCCGCACTTCATTTAATCCGGATCTAGTGTGAATGAATGAGGCAATAACTTTTTCAGCTCATATACTTTTGCTCCGTCCTTTGAGGCCATGACCACAAGCATATCTTTATTGAATTCCATTAATGCCTGACGACATGCACCACAGGGAGGACATGCAATAGTGAAATAATCATCTTTGTCTTCATATGAACCTGTTACTGCGATTGCCAGAGGGTTACGTTTGCCCTGTGAGACCATGATTACGACTCCGGCACGTTCTGCACATATTGTGATTCCGTAAGATGCATTCTCAACGTTGCATGAAAGAATCACTTCGTCATTTTGCATGAGCATAGCAGCACCGACGTGAAAATGTGAATATGGAACATAAGCCCTTCGTGCAGCTTCTCTAGCTTGCAGTAATAAATCTTCGGGAGTTATTTTTTCTGAAGGCCAGTTATCTCTCGCTGACATTTATTTTTCTCATACCTGCCTT
>CAJOLN010000041.1 GCA_905235395.1 uncultured Synergistales bacterium | reverse complement strand
GCGAGGCAAAATGTAGAATGGAGGCGAAATTTCGTGTTGGATAAATTCAACCGTCAGGCGTTATTTGACATCGGATTTGACATCGGATATCGTAAAGGTCAGATTGAGACAGTGAGACGTTTACGTGAAGAAGGTATGAGCGATGAATTCATACGAAAGATTGTTGATATGTCATCTGAAGACTGGGCACTGTTATAACAATCTCTAATATTATTCGGACGATTTACCGATAAGATTAGCAGGATAGTTTTTCATGACAGGAGGTTAAAATAGATATGCCTACAATGAGTGTATCAGGTGTAGCTTCAGGCATGGACTGGGACAGCATGATAGACGAAATAATCACGAATGCAGCCAAGCCCGCACAGGTTCAGGTAAGCAAGCGTACAAACCTGACGAACAAGAAGAGTCTCTTTGAAGAAATGAAGGTTACTATGAACAGCCTTCAGTCTTCATTGACACCTTTGAAGCTCCCCTCAACGTACAAGGCCAAGCAGGTAGACATAGAGCGAATAGACACGAACGGATCATACAAGGGAGTACTGACAGCAACAGTGAACGCAGATGCAGAAGTAAACGTGTATGATCTAGTTGTGAATCAACTTGCACGAGCACAGACGAACAGGTCAAAGCAGATAACGGCATCAAATGTAGGATCAGCACTAAACGATCAGGGACTGAATAAAGGCACGATGTATATCAACATGGCCGGACAGAAAATAGGAATAGATATATCTTCAAGTGATTCACTTCAGTCAATCAAATCCAAGATAAACAACACGGTTAAGACGCTTGATATTCCTCTTGATGTGACAGCCTCAGTAGTAGATAACAGGCTCATAATACGAAGCGATAATACAGGATTGGGATCAAACACACTGACTGAGACGCTCACGTACAATCTGAACAACAAGAACACGATAACGTCCTTCAATGTGAGTGATTCAGACCTGACGAACGGAAATTTTGTGATTCGCAGCAACGGTAAAAAGATGACCTACGGAAAAGATTATGATGTTGTGAACGGCAACGAAATCCGCTGGAATCAATATGAAGAGACCGACGAAGTGAAGCTCGGAAATTCTTTAACTGCGACATACAAGATAGGAAAAGGAGATATTTACGAGTCATCTGGCACATACGGAACAGGTGAAGCAAGCATTACGGGCTTGAGTGTTAAGGACAACGGTGAATTTTCATCACAATTCATCAAGATTGTTGACGAGTACGACAACACATACATATACGGCAAAGATTTCACGCTTGATGATAACGGCAAAGTCGAATGGATAGAAAATATAACGACAACAACAATACCTGAGAGCGTTACAGCTTCATATTCATTCGGAAGTTCAGAGATACAACGAAATGGCAACTATGATACAATATCAATCAGTCTCTATAATTTGACCTCTCTTGGACTTGATACTATTCCTTCAATCACAAGTGGTGGGTTCTCATGTAAATATGTTTCAAAGGCTTATGGGGATTCAGCTTTTACGATGACCCTTGAAGATGGAACTGTCTTAGAATACGGCAAGGATTTTGCTATACGAAGTTTAGATAATACTCCTTCAAGCCTGGACATTGTGTATCCGGATAATTCAAGCTGGCCTGAAGATGCTGATGGATTCTCTCCTAAAGATTCAACAATTCACCATCCTTCGCAGGATTTCACTCTCGAATACAAAACATCTGCTGAAACTGAATCAGCCGTAACTGTAACTGACGGAATGACAATTGAAGATATTATAGGTTTCACTCCAACGGATTACAGCAAGCTCACACTGACGGGTGATGACGGAACAACATACACTTACGGAACGGATTACACTGTTGACAGCACTACAGGGGTAATAACATGGCTGGAGAAGAGCAATAACGCAACACATCCGGAAGAAGAAGCAGAATACACACTCATATACGATGCATACAGAAGCGGCGGAATCACTTCATCATTCACATCAGACTATGATGATGATGATACACAGGAGGCAGTCATAACTGTTGATTCTGATGACGGAACACAGTTGAGTTATGAGCAGATACTCAGTGATACAGGACTCACCAGCGACGCAACTGATTCAGAACTTGGTGAGTACTTCGCACTTTTTGATGAATACGGCTATGAATACGTATACGGCACTGACTACAGAATCATTGAGGGTGAGGAAGATACTGATTCAGGAGAACATTCACCGCGTATAGAATGGCTGAATATGCTTCCGCCAAAAGGAACAGGTTTTACGTTCACATATACAGGACGCGCAGATGACACAATAGATGTAAGTGTAAAACGTTCAAACACTGATGCAGTTATGGCAGGCACAGACGGAATCTCACCGTTATATTCATACTTCGACGGAGGAACTTCAACGATAACTCAGGGTGCGAAGACATTCTACGAAGGCATAGACTATGAGATAACGCAATACGAGACAACAATTACGCAAACCACAGTGAATGGCGAACAAACAGTTACAGTAACGAATGCAGCAGTCGAATGGAAGACAGGCACAAATTCAGAATGGTATTACCCGACATCAAATGCAAATTACACCATTAACCTCACAACCTCAGACGGACGCTCATTGAGTTTCTCAGGAGTGCGATATTCATCAGACACTATTGACATTCGCGATTACGGATTTACAAGCGTGAACGGCAGCATAACATCAGTAAGCTATCAGGGAAAAAGCACTCACAAATATGATCTCACAAGCACAAGTACTGATGATGACGGCGACACTGACACGCAGAACATGAGAGATGAAATTGGTCTTGTAGTTCAGAACAACGAAGGAAGCCAAACATTCAATTTCAACTGGGTAGTTCCAGAGAGAACAGCAAATGAGGATCTTCCAAGTTTTGGAGATGACATCACATTAGATTACACGTACAATGCAAACACATTTACTCTCAGCGATGATTCAGACGGAAAACTTCTCGAAGCACTTGAACTCAACCAGACAGATTCAGAGCACTACATGGCCGCACAGAATGCAGAACTTGTTCTTGACGGTGAGACAATAACGAGAGATTCAAATGATATAGGTGAAGCATACGATAATGAACTCATTAAGGGCATGACCATTCACCTCAAAGGCACTGGCGAAGTATCTCTTGATGTCTCTCATGATGCAGAGAAAGCTGTTGAATCAATTCAGACGTTCGTCGATACATACAATGACCTCATGACTTGGATGAATACGAGAATGACTGAGAGCCAGGTTGATAAGGACACTGCCGCAACGATTGACTCTGATGATTTCAGAATGAGGTGGGGACTTCTTCACGGAAATTCACTTCTCAGGAACACGAAATCAAAAATGAGAAGCATAGCAACTCAGAACTTCACGTTTTCATTCACACAGAGATCAAGTTCAGAAGAAATTTACGGAAACATGTTGTTCAACGGTCTTAGGAATGATGCAACCTTGAGGCTTAGAATCAATTCAAAGTTTGTTGATGTCTCAATCTTACCGACTGATACACTTCAGGACATCGTGGACAAAATTAATGATGACTCTGAAGACGGGCCAATGCATGATATTTATTATGATGATGAAGGCAACAAACTGAACCAGCCATTACTCAAAGCCTCAATCGAAAATGACAAGCTCGTAATCACCTCGACGAATAATGACACAATCACAATGTCAGGAACGTCAGCTATGAATGCCCTCAAGATGAATTACACGTACAAAGGGTTATATCAGCTTGGAATCGCAACGACATCAACAGATTACGGCAAGAGCGGAGAACTTGAATTTGATACAGGCAAATTCATGGAAGCACTTGAAGATAATGCAGATGAAGTTCAGGAGTTAATGCTTATGTTCGCGAATGAATTTGATTCGTGGGCTAAGTCAATGCTGACGAGTTCAGCCACAGGTGAAACATCAGGAACACTCACGCGTGAAATTGAGAACTTAGACAACCAGATAAAGACGATTGATGAGTACCTCGAAAAATATCAGGAGAGACTCGACAAGCAGGAAGAGAGTCTGCGAACCAGATACGGAAACACAGAGACACAGTTTGCGAAACTATCACAGCAGGCGAATTCAATTGCGGCAATTCTGAATCAGCTCAACGGATACACGAACAGTAACAGCTCATCAAGTTAATAAAGCGCTTCACGAAAAGAAAGACTTCGGAGAGAAAAGCTCTTCGGAGTCTTCAATTATTTTTTTCACAGTCTCAATATCTCCGCATGGTACAGCCTGTGATGAATTATTATGTATCGTCTCAGCACTGCCTCCTGCATCATACGTTATAACTGGTGTACCGCATGCCTCTGCCTCAAGATTCACTGTCGGGTAATTATCTTCGTATGAAGGGTTGAAGAATACATCTGCTGACGTATATATCTCTGCAAGTTCCTTCTGGTTATTCGTTCTCTGAATCGCAATAATATTTTCTGGAAGTGCTTTTTTCTGTTCCGGCTTCACTCCCACTAAGATTGAATCTCTCTCTGAAATTTCCTGCTGTAGGTCTGAATATCTCCGTGTCTATCGTGTTATGCCTCACTTCAACAGGATATTCTTTATACTGCATTGATGAATAACACTCTCACATTAACATCTTCCCTTTTGAAACTTTATACTAAGTATACATGCCATAAGTGAATCTGATAAAATTATTCGGAAAATTTTTTCTTTGGGAGTTGAATAACCAATCATGTTATCCATTCTTAAATTAACTCCTGTTATCGTATTGGGAGTTCTGATATGGTTCGAGTTTGATGTTCTTATTGCCGCACCCATTGCCCTTGTTTATGCTTTTCTTGTCGGAATAATCTTTGCACGTATTCGATTCAATGACCTTATGGATGCCGCACTTGAAAACCTGAAACATATTCTCGTAGTCTTTCTGATTCTGCAAATGGCATATGCTGTAGCTGCATGTTTCATGACTACAGGAGTATCAGCCTCAATCATCAACATGGCCCTCTCAATGGGAGCAACAGCTAAACTTGTTCCTGTGATTGCACTTATAGTGACAGCAATACTGTCAATTGCAACGGGAACTTCATGGGGAACTTTCGCGGCATGTGCACCAATATTCTTATGGCTCAATGATATTCTTGGCGGCAGTTTGATTCTCACTGTATCAGCAGTTGCAGGAGGTTCATGCTTCGGAGATAACATCGGCTTAATCTCTGATACTACGGTCGTAAGCTCAAACCTTCAGGGAGTAGTCATAACAGACAGAGTACGTCATCAGGGTGTATGGTCATTCTTATGTCTTGTGGCAGGAGCAGCTGCATTCTATTTTGCGGCTGTGAATATGGGACTTTCTGACAAAGTAGGCAGTGCAGGAGATGCAATGTCAAAGATTACACCCGAAGTTCTCACTGCTCTTGAGACAGGAGGCGGCAGCAGAGGGCCTCAGGCTGTGCAGTTATTGAAGCTCGTTGAAACCGGAGTACCATATTACATGTGCATTCCGTTAGTCCTCGTTATTGTTCTCGCAGGCATAGGAACAAATACCCTTGTCTGTCTTTTCTCAGGAATTTTTTCATCTCTTGTGCTCGGTTACTTCGCTGGAACAGTTACAAGCACAATGGATTTTCTAAATCTTGTTCAGTCCAGTTTTGCAGACGCAGGAAGCTGGGTTATCGTTATGATGCTCTGGATAGGTGCATTCGGCGGCGTTATGGGAAGAATGGACGCATTCAATGCAATAGCTTCATTAGTTCTGAAATGTGTAACCAAAGTCAGGCATCTTATGTTCGCAAACGGTCTCTTATGTCTCATAGGCAACGCGGCACTCTCTGATGAAATGGCACAGATCGTAACGATAAGCCCAATTATTAAGGACATGACAGAGAAACACGTTAAAGGTGATTCAAAAGCAATGTACACGCTAGCCTTACGTAATGCAACATTCGCTGACGCAATGGGAGTTTTTGGTTCACAGTTAATCCCATGGCACGTTTACCTGTCATATTTTGTTGGCGTAACAGTTGCAGTTTACCCTATGGCTAAGGAGTCCATAAGTATCCTTGATATGATTGCACATAACTATCTCGCATGGATTGCTGTCGTCTCTATGCTCCTCCTCACATTAACAGGCTTAGACAGATTCATTCCGTTATTCAGACTTCCGAGTGAATCTGAAGTGCAGTTAGTGAAATAATAAGCGAAGAATTCATACATCAACCTGATATAATTTGAGCAGGGCTTTTTTTACGGCTCTGCTTTTTATTTTACCCAACAGAGGATAAAACAAATGGTGAAAGTTAAAATCTGCGGAATATCCCATGAAATTGAAATAGGAATCATGAATGAGCTTCATCCTGATTACGTTGGCTTCATTTTCGTACCAAGAAGCAAAAGATTCATTGCCCCTGAACATGCCGGCATGCTGAGATCTAAACTCAATCCAAAAATTAAAAGCGTTGGTGTGTTTTCTAATGCGTCACTTCAAACAGTTGCAATGTGCATTGAAGTTTCTGGTATCAACATGGTGCAGTTACACGGCGATGAAACAAGAGAATATATTGCGGCATTGCGTGAATTGATTCACTGTCCCATAATAAAGGCCTTCAAGATTAAACGTACAATTGATATTGACCGTGCAATGAATACGACTGCGGATTATGTTCTGCTTGATTCAGGAGAGGGAAGCGGCAAGACATTTGACTGGTCATTGATAAATTCAACAAGCCGGAAATATTTTCTTGCAGGAGGATTGACCCCAGAAAATGTTCAGCAGGCACTCTCTATCACTCCTCAGCCTTACGCTCTCGATGTCAGCACAGGAGTTGAATCGAACAGACTGAAAGATTACAGAAAGGTCATGAAATTTATGTTAGCGGTGCATGAGTTCAGAACAAAAAAAAGTACAGGCTTATGATTGAAATTTTCATTGCAGGATTTCTCTGGGGCATAATCGGAATATTCGTGAAGAAACTGAATGCTCTCGGTGCTGAAGGTTCACTCATCGGATTCATGAGAATGTTCTTTGCGTTCGTGATTATGCTCATTATAACGTTATAATAACACGCAAGAATATTCCAGATTCTATAAGCGTGAGATGAATTGCACCATATAGTATAATTTTTTCATGACGGACGAAGAGAGATTAGCAAAAAACAAAAGAATACGAGAGCAAGGCAGATTGACAAGAGAAAAGCGGAAAAGTCAAATTTGCCGTGTATACCGTGTAAAAATAGACATCTCTCACTTGAACGAAGCCCAAAAACTACAGCTCAAAATGATATTTGTCGAAGCTAAGTGGCTGTACAATGACGTATTAACCTTCCTGACTAACAATGAGATTAACGATTATGATACAACGACACAAATAGTTCATGGATTGGATAAAGACCGCCAGCCAGTAATGCATGAACTTGAATACATCTCATCCCAAATGAGGCAGTCAGTACTTCAGGGCTTAAAGAATAATATGAAGGGATTAGCATCGCTTAAAGAGCATAACCATAAGATCGGCAGACTGCGTTACAAGTCCGATTATGCTTCAATAAATCTTCAGCAATACCTTGTAACATACAGATTCTATGATGAAAGACATATAGGTATTCAGGGTTTCAAGACGCGTATTAGCATAAAGGGAGCAAAACAGTTCTGGAATATCCCAAATATAGAATATGCAAATGCAAAATTGCTGAACTTGCCGGACGGTTATTATCTGGCAATAACGACATATTGTGATAATGGAGGTGAGAAGAGAAAGTATAAACCAGAAATAGGTATTGATATGGGAATCAAGACAACAATAACGACATCGGAAGGGAAGAAATATAAAGTATTGATTGAAGAAAGTGAACGACTTAAGAAGTGTCAGCGTTTAGTAGCTAGACGTAAGAAGAGTTCAAGCAACCGATACAGGGCGGTGAAGTTATTGCGTTGTGAATATCAGAAAGTAGACAGCAGGAAACAGGACATGGCGAACAAAATAATACATGAGTTGCTAGAGCATGAAAGAGTGTACATGCAGGACGAAAATCTAAAGGGCTGGCATAAAGGGTTATTCGGCAGGACGGTACAGCATTCAGCATTAGGACTGATAAAACACAAGCTGATGATGAATGAACGTGTTATAGTACTTTCAGCAAATGAACCGACAACGAAATACTGCCCAGTATGCGGAAAGCTGAAGAAAGATATAACGTTAGCAGACCGAGTGTATGAGTGTACATGCGGATATAGAGAAGACCGAGACATACATGCAGCCCGAAATATGATGTTGCTGTCGAAAAAGGATACCTGTGGGACGCAGGGAATCAACGCCTTTGGAGAGAATGTAAGACGACATGAATTGCAGGATTCGTGTTGCGGTCTCGAAGAATTAGGAAGCCCCCACTTCTATAAGTGGGAGTAGTTCATAATGATGAAAGCAGAATAAAAATTTACATACAGGTGATAAAAACATGTCGAAAATTGCAGCAGCAGTTTTTAACCGTAAAGGCGGAGTAGGCAAGACAACCATAGCAGTTATACTTGCACAGATAGCGTTGATAAGGCACAATAAAGTTCTTGCTGTTGACCTTGACCCTTCACGGAACTTTTCGGATGCATTAGGCTTCATGAAAAACTATTTCAGGAATTCATTACGTCTGAAGGATACACTTGAAGCTTCAGACGCGGATTCACCAGAAGAATGGATCATCATTGACTGCCCTCCTACGCTTGATGACAAATCAAAGAAGGCAATAGATTTTGCAGACATAATAATTGCGCCAGTGAGGCCGGATTTCTTCTCGCTGTCGAATCTTGCAGTGCTGTATTCAATTGCGTCGAAGTCAGACAAGGAGAAAGCACAACTGCCATTAGTGAAGATAGGCTATGATAATTCAGCAATGAGCAAAATAGCAGAACAGTTAATCTCAGAGCGTGATTACCCTGTAGCTGAGGATTTGCCGTTACATAAGAGAATTCCATTCAATATTACGTCGGGGCTTGTATGGTCAACGGGATTAATGGCGAGATCGAGACAGCCGTTTGAAAGATTATACGAGAAGATAATCAAGGCAATGGACAAACTGAATGACGGCATAACAGACATAAATGAAGTCTGGACGGACAGGAAAGAGGAAGATACGAACGATGCGGATATTTAAGGGACTTGAGAACATTCATTCTGTGATAGATAAGCACCAGGCGGAATGGCTCAGGGAACAGGGAGAAGAACCGGAACGTCCTGAAAGAATAAGCGTAGAAGAAAGAATCAGAAGAAGTTTTGCGGAGGGCACTGGCTCAGGGAAATTTTCGGCAGACAGGTTTATGGGGGGTCATGCGCACGAGAAGGCAGAACAGGAATCGCAATCACATGAATCAGAACATGAAGCAGAATTGCAGATTGAACCTTCAGTTGAAATTGTAGATGTCATTCCGCAGAAAGAAGAGCGTCATTCATGGCTGTATAACGAGGTTGTGAAAGCGATACATGATGCCGCAGGAGACACTAAGAACACGAAGATAATAGCTGTGTTTGTTCCAGTTGTGCAGAACGTGAAGGAATTCGAGAATCTTCCGGTTGATGAGACAGTAACGATAAATCAGCCAGCAGTTGAAGAGGAAGCCAAACCATTGCTTGAAGCCGTTGAAATTCTGCCTGAACCAGAACCACAGCCTGAAGCTGAATCGGTAACAGAAGAGCCTGCTCCTGCACCAGAAGGAGAACCTGAACCTGAATTGTCTTCTATTAGTGAAGAGTTTGATCTTGTACCTGAAGGGCCGGCTGAACCAGACAGAGAATTAGCGGAAGCGTTCCAGACGATTGAAGATAAACTTGATGAATCATCACCAGAATCTGAATCTGAATCTGAACTTCAGATTCAGCAGACACAAGAACCTGAACCTGAACTTGAACCTGAAGTTGAAGAATTGCCCGTGACTGAGGAACCTGAACCTCTTGCATACGATGAAATTGCAGAAGTTGAACTTCCAGCATCACTTGATGATGATGAAGTTGTGTTTGATGATGCAGTTTTTGAAGAACCTTTAGCTGAATCTGAAGAAAGCAGGGCCTCAGAAGATGATTCAGACGAGGAAACAATCATCATTGATGAAAACGAAGAAGAAGAATTGCCAGACGCAGATACATCAAAGAAGGAAGACTGACAGAAAAATGAATTATGCCTCCGTGATGTAAGTTGCGGGGGTTATTTTTACAGAAGGGAGCTTGACACAATGAGTGTAAAAGTGTATAATTGCTTATTGCTTATTGCTTATTGCTTATTGCTTATTGCTTATTGCTTATCGCTTATCGCTTAATTATTATCAAGAATTCAGACCGTTATCATCATTCATCACCGCCATACAAGGAAACATTCACAGCAGAGAAGGTGATTTGCATGGGATTTAGGGGCAAATTACGCAAGCTGTGGAAGATGGACATTCCCAAATTCATATACTACAACTTCATCGCAAAAAATGTAAAACGCGATAAAGGTTGCTGGCTTCTTCCGATAAAGGGAACATGCATAGACATGGCCAAATCTGCAAAGATTGAGCTTCATGGAAATATTACACTCAATCACGCTAAGTTCAAAGGCTCAAAGGCTGAATGTTTATTGCTTCTGCAAGATAATGCAAAACTGACTGTGAACGGCTCAATGCTTATGTATTACAATGCAACAGTTCTGATATTCAAAGATGCTGCACTCACAATAGGAAATTTGAATGCGAACTGCGGAAGTGTAATTTCATGTGAACGTAAAATCTCAATTGGTAATCGTGTGAGAATGGCAAGACTTGCATTTATATGGGACAGCGACCGTCATCCAATCTTCAACGCTGAAGGCAAACGCATAAATGAACCTAAAGAAGTCGTGATAGAAGATGATGTATGGCTCGGTCTCAAAACTACAGTTCTCAAAGGCACAACCATTCATGCTGGAACAGTCATAAGTGCAAACTCTCTCGTTTCTGGAAATATTCCCGGAGGCGTAATCGTAACAACACAGCCAGCACGGCCAGTGATGAAAGTAGATTACAATGGGAGCAGGCCTAACTGATGAACATAAAAAATACTCTCCCTTTCAAAGTAAGACAATGGGGAAAAATTCAGCCCGATAAACTCGCAGTAGCTTCCGGTGATGATTCCGTAAGCTGGTCAGAACTGAATCACATGATAGATTCATGCATAACATCACTCACAGAAAAAGGAATTTCATTCGGTGATTATGTAGCAGTAAGTGCAGTAATGAAACCTGAATACATCGCCGCATTCATAGCAGTGAAATCAATCCGCGCAATTGCAATCCCAATCAGCAGGAACTCATCATCAACTGAAGCAGGAGATATTATCTCAAGAACTCACGCGAAAATCTTCCTCACTGATAACCCAACATACAACAACATTCCTGAATGCAATATACTTTCACTCAGAGAATCATGCAGAACAGATACACATTCATTCGTGATAAATGAAGAAGCAGAAATTCCAGATGATGAGATAACAGAGATTCTATTCACGTCAGGCACAACAGGAAAACCTAAAGGTGCAATGCTCTCACAGAAAGCAATATCATCGAGCATATTCAACACGTCAACAGGAATCGACATGATGAACTCAGACACACTTCTTCTGCCTGTACCATTGAACCACAGCTTCGGATTAAGGGTTATGCGTTCGGCACTTAGTCTCGGTGAAAGCATAGTACTTCAGAACGGATTCTCATTCGCACGCGAGACACAGCGCAATATCGAACAATGGAACTGCAATTGTATCGTTATGGTGAATGCAGGGTTTGAACTTTTACGTCAGCAAATGGGAGACGCATACATAGAGTGTTTCAGAAATATGCGATATATTGAGTTCAGTGCAGGACATGTACCCATTCACACGCGAATTGAGCTTCGTGATTCTCTTCCGGGAGTCAGACTGCATAACACGTGGGGGTCAACAGAGACAGGCGGAGGATTATTCATTGAGTTCTCATCGTGTGATGAATCGAAATTAGAGAGCTGCGGACGTGCGATTAATGACATTCAGGCAGAGATTCGAGATTCATCAGGCGAATGGGGAAGACTATCTTTGAGGAGCAGTGCAGTTCTATCCGGCTACTTTGATGATCCTGAACTCACAGCTCATACTCTTCAAGACGGCTGGCTTCTCACGAATGACCTCGCAAGAATCGATTCAGACGGCTATGTTTACCTCAACGGACGAATAGATGACATCATAAGCGTAGGAGGCGAGAAAGTATCACCTTCAGACATTGAGCATATAATCTCTGACATTCCAGGCATAAATGAATGTGCATGCGTTGGTGTTCATGATGATGTTCTCGGTGAACGTCCTGCTGTTTTCATTTCAGGTTCATATGACCAGAAACAGATTGAGGAATGCATACGTTCAAAGGGAAATGCATACATGATTCCGTCAGAGTATGTGAGCATTGAGAGATTACCAAGAAATGAGATGGGTAAGCTCGACCGAAAGAAGTTACGCGATATTCTGAATGAACGCAGAGATGATACTTCTGTTTCAGGAATTGCAGAGGGATTCATGAACGTAATCTTAACGCGCAGGAGCATACGGACATTCACAGATGAACCTGTAGACATGGCCATGCTCAATAAGATTCTTCATGCGGGACGAATGGCACCCACAGGACATAATATGCAGACGTGGAGATTCACGGTTGTAACGAATCCTGAGAGCATAACGAAAATACGTGATACGGCAAAGCGTGTTTCATCAGAGAAGCATACGTTATTCTATGGCTTCAATAATCCCAAAGTGCTGATCATCATATCGAATGACAGACGTAATCCTGACGGCATTATGGATTCATCTGCTGCTGCTGAGAATATACTTCTTGCATCACATGTTCTCGGACTTGGAGCATGCTGGATAAGTGCATTGCGTTTCATAAGTGATGAGCCAGAAATACGGAACATGCTCAATGAACTTGAAATACCTGAGAGTCATATTGCGTATGTGTCCATTGGGATTGGACATTATTCGGGAGTTCAGAAAATGCCGGTTAAGAAGGAGAACGTGATTCACTTTGCGGATTAAAGAATTCATACGAACGAGGGTTGACAAACTATGAAGAATAATATAATGGACTCAGGACTCAGGACTCAGGACTCAGGACTCAGGACTCAGGACGAACTCTATGTCTTGAAGATGAATTATTGAATGTGATGAATACGTTTCATTGTACGAGAAAATTTCAGGCGATTCCAATTGAGAAGAGTATGTTAGAC
>CAJOLN010000040.1 GCA_905235395.1 uncultured Synergistales bacterium | reverse complement strand
TTATGTTGAAATGACAAAAACATACGCAGGAGATTATCTCGCGATGTATCAGGCCGGATTGATTGCGCAGAGCATGGGACGCAAGAATGATGCAGTACAATGGTTCGATAAGGCACTCAGTGTGAATCCGCAATATGAACCTGCAATACATGCAAAGGAGAACGTGAACAAGCCAGCTCCGTCATCAAAATCATCAGGCAAGAGGCGCAGAAAATAACGAATGAATGAATTGATTTCCTCAGCAGAAAACGGAGATGCAAAATCACAATATCATCTCGCAGTTCTGTATCAAGACGGCAAAGGTGTACCCAAAGATTATGTGCAGGCGGCGTACTGGTATCGCAAGGCGGCAGAACAGGGACATGTGAAAGCACAATTGTATCTTGGATTGCTGTACTCTAAGGGCTATGGTGTTCCGAAGAATAACGATGAGGCGATTAAATGGCTGAATATGTCTGCGGAACAGGGAAACGATAAGGCAAAAATTTTTCTTGATGACATTCTGAATTCTGATTCACATGATGATAATGCGCGTTCTCCCTCTAAATTTCTTATGCTCATTGTGTCTGCCGTTGTGATTCTCTCAGTGATAGTTATTGCGTCTGCCTGGCTGTTCATGAAGAGGACTGATGACATGATAGCTTCAATTCCTGTTAAAACGCTTTTATCAGATGAAGATGATGTATTAGCTCCTCCGGTCAGCAGAGCATATAAGCCTGATACATTTTCGATTTCAGTTCCGAATAACAAACCCGAATCCGCAGATGTCTCTCTAAAATCGAATTCAGACCTGAGCATTAAAAATGATTCAGAGAGGAATATACGTTCAGGAAGGCAGCAAGTAGAAAAATTGCTGAAGGCCAAGAAAGTGTCACCATTTGTGAGAGATACAGGAACGTTTGAATACAACACTGACTACGAAGGCGGAACTGTTGAGATTGTCGGCTCGAACGTGAGAATGAGAAGGCAGCCGAATACGAAATCACGAATTGTGAAAACGACAAGCGGACTGTCAGCAAATGAATCACTGAAGTATCTCGGAGAATGGACAAGCCCGCAGGGAAGCAGGTGGGTAGTATGCGATTACAAAGCAAGCCCCAAAGTCAGAGATGCAGACGCAAAAGTAGTATGGATATTCGGAGAGTACATAAAGCTAATTCGTTCAGAGGAAAGAGAATCGATTCTTGAAGATGAAAGTGTTGACTGATAATATTTCTTGCAGTTCATAATTTCATTTAGGAGGTATATATATGGGTCGCGTAAGTTTATTCAAAGGCCAGAAAGTTGATTTGACGAAGGGCAATCCCGGACTTACGAGAGTGATTGTAGGACTTGGATGGGACACAAACAAATATGACGGCGGATATGATTTTGATCTTGATGCAGCAGCTTTTCTTCTTGGTGAAAACGGGAAGGTCAGAGCAGATTCAGATTTCGTTTTCTACAACAATTTGATTCACCCTTCAGAGGCAGTGAAGCACACGGGCGATAATTTGACAGGAGAAGGAGAAGGCGATGATGAGGTAATCATAGTGAACCTTGCGAGAGTTCCTGAGAGTGTGAGCAGGATAGCATTCACGGTAACGATATATGCAGCAGACGAACGCGGACAGAATTTCGGACAGGTATCGAATGCGTATATTCATATAATGAACAGCGAAAATGACGAGGAACTTATACGCTACGACTTAGGCGAAGATTTTTCTGTTGAGACCGCAGTTGTTGTAGGTGAATTATACAGATATAAAGGCGAATGGAAATTCAATGCGATAGGCTCAGGTTACAAGGGAGGACTTCATGCGTTATGTCTTGATTACGGAGTGAACGTGTGATTGAAGAACTGAAAAATTTTAAGAGCGGTTGTGAATGGTCAGCCGCTCTTGTTATTTTCATTTGCAGTTCATGAATGCCCCTTCATCAGCGACAAGAGTAACATCATTATGAAGCTGAAGAATTGAACCAGGCACTTCAGGAGTAACAGGCCCGAAGAAAACTTTTCTTACAGCCTCAGCTTTATTCTCTCCTGACGCAACAACAAGAATCTTTTTTGCTCTAAGAATTGAACGTATGCCCATTGTGTAGGCATGAGCTGGAACGCTCTTTCCTGCCTCAAAGAATCTCATATTAGCCTCAACAGTGCTCTCTGAGAGTTCAACGCAATGAACATCTTTTTCAAAAAATTTTCCCGGCTCATTGAATCCTATATGACCATTGCGGCCAAGACCTAAAAGCTGTAAATCCTGCGGCCCAATTTCCTCAAGCATTCTGTTATATGTTCTGCATGCTTCTTCGCTGTCTGATATTCTGCCGTCTGGAAGGTGAACGTTTTCGCTTCTGAGATTCACTTTGTCGAAAAGATTCTTTCTCATGTAGGATACATAGCTCTGTTCACTTTCAGCACCAAGCCCCTGATATTCATCGAGATTCACTGTTACGACTTCTGAGAAATCGAGATCTCCCTTTTCAAACCATTCAACAAGCTGCGCATAAATTCCAGCAGGAGTAGAACCAGTAGCGAGACCTAAAACGCAATTAGGTTTGAGAATAATCTGAGCCGAAATGATATTTGCGGCTTTCCGGCTCATTTCTTTATAGTCCTTAGTGATATAGATTCTCATTTTGTGGAATCAATCAGTTTTTTCATTTCATCGAATACAAACTGAACCTTTGGTCCGATGACAACCTGAACGTTATTCTTTGACGGTCTGATAATTCCGGGAATGCCTGCTGATTTCATTTTCTTCTCGTCAACCTGTGTATAGTCATTCACTTCAGCTCTTATTCTCGTTGCGCAGTAATCATAATTTTTCATGTTGGCGGCTCCTCCGAGACTATCAAGCACAACTCTTGCCAGTGCGGTGAAGTTATCATTTGCGAGAATGATTAATTTTTCTGCTTCAAATTCATCATCATCTTCACGTCCCGGTGTTTTCAGGTCAAAGAGTTTAATTGCCCAAGTGAAAATGAAGTAATATATCAAAGCGAAGACAATCCCAATTGGAATGATGAGCAAGGGATTAACTGCCATAGGAGCTTTGAAGCTGAGTATCCAGTCAACGAGTCCTGCGCTGAAATTGAATCCGCACCTAACAGGAAGATAAGCGCATATAATTGCGGATATACCCGTTAAGATTGCGTGAATGAGATACAAACCAGGAGCTAAGAACATAAATGAAAATTCAATCGGCTCAGTGATACCTGTGAAGAAAGAAGCAAATGCACCAGCAAGAAGAAGACTTGCGGCCATTTTTTTTCGTTCAGGTTTAGCCTGCCTGTACATTGCATAAGCTCCTGCGACCAATCCGAACATCATCACAGGGAAGAAGCCTGTCATATACATTCCAGTTACGCCGAGAGTGCCAGTGCCAGCCCAGAAGTTACCCAGATCATTAATGCCTGCGGTGTTGAACCAGAACACGGCATTGAGAGCGTGATGAAGTCCCAAAGGAATCAAAGCTCTGTTGAGCATTGCATATAATCCTGCACCTATTGGGCCAAGTCCGACGATAGAGATTCCGAACTGAACGAGAGCATTATAGACAGCAGGCCATACGTAGAACAATACGATTGAAGTGAGAGCAGATACAAGAGCGGTAACGATTGCGACACATCTTCTGCCAGAGAAGAAAGCTAACCAGTCAGGAAGTTTTGTGTTCTTGAATCTGTTGTAGCATGATGCACCTATGAGACCTGCTAATATCCCTATGAACGCATTCTGAATTCTCCCAAATGCTGCCGGAACTTTTGATACTTCAACTCCCATGTACATAGCGACTGCATTGCTTGATAACAAAGTCGTGATCATCAGGTATGAAACCAAACCTGCGAGTGCTGGTGTACCGTCTCTGTCCGAAGCCATGCCGATAGAAACGCCGAGTGCAAATAGAAGCGGAATCTGATCTATGATTGCCGAAGCTGCTTTGATACAGAACGCCGCCGCTAAACTGTTTGAACCCCAGCCAATCGGGTCAATCCAGTAGCCTATGCCATAAAGAATGCCAGCTGCGGGAAGACAAGCAACAGGAAGCATGAGAGACCTTCCGATTTTCTGAAGATATTTCATCATGATGTGAAAAAATTCCTCCTTATAAATTGAGATATGAAAAGTATATAACAGTTTATGAAAGCGTAAATGATTCATGAATGATATAATAATAACCGTCCCGGGGATCTAGGACGGGATAAAAGATAGGGCCACCTGAAGCGGGGCGCAATCCCACCTCAGAATGAAACCCTAAGGTTAAGGACAATTAACGTGATTTGAGTAGCCGTATGATGTCGGCGATGACTCGTAGAAGTTCGGTGAGGGCTTTTACGAGTTTTATTATCTTCTCCACGTTATCACCCCCTTTCACCCAAGAATCCGGGCTAACAGGAGTGAACCCCTAGCAGCCTTCCTCGCCAAACAAACAGCAAGGAAATCCCCAAAAATTATTTTATCATGAAATGGTATAATAAAGCCGTCCCGGGGATCTAGGACGGGATAAAATACAGGGCCACCTGAAGCGGGGTGCCTCCCACCTCAGAATGAAACCCTGAAATGGTATAATCGATACTAACGTTTGAACTCACGGATTAAATCCGATAAAGCTCGTATAAGCTCAGTTAAGGCTTGTATGAGTTTTATTATTGTCCTCACGTTATCACCCCCTTTCACCCAAGAATCCGGGCTAACAGGAGTGAACCCCTAGCAGCCTTCCTCGCCAAACAAACTAGCAAGGAAATCCCCAAAAATTATTTTATCACACCAATCACATCACTATGCTAAAGTTATGCAAAACACTCACCGAAAATGTGAATGAACGGAAAAAAGGCCATGAACATTAAAGGCCATTGAAATACTGAAACCTTTTCGCGAAAAGATATAAGGTTTACTATTTTGCAAAGCGTACAGCCTTTTAACACGGACAACTCAGACTCAATGCCTCATGTAATGAAACGGGCGCGAGCGTTCATACAGTGAAAGGCAATCCGGTAAAAGTCCGTTGGAAGAGGCAAGTCATCTCTCAGAGGTTGTGAGAGAAGGAATAATTACCGACAAAGCTCCTCAGTACACGGAAGTATTTGGAGCAGTAACAAAACATACAAGGAGGTTTATGTACTATGTCAATGGTAATTCAGCATAACATACCGGCTCTGCAGACATACAACATTGTTAATAACACAAGCAATGCTCTGGAGAAGTCGATAGCAAAACTATCAAGCGGTTTAAGAATCAACTCAGCGGCAGACGATGCGGCAGGTCTCGCGATAAGTGAGAAAATGCGTGCACAGGTCAGAGGTCTCGACAAGGCAGTAGCCAACACACAGGACGGCATTAGCTTAATCCAGACAGCAGAAGGTGCACTCAGTGAGACTCATTCAATTCTTCAGAGAATGCGTGAACTTTCAGTGCAGGCCGCAAACGACACCCTAACACAGCAGGACAGAAGCTACATTCAGGTAGAAATTGACCAGCTCAATGAGGAAATCACCCGTATCGGCAACACAACGCAGTTCAACAAAAAGAAATTGCTGAATGGTGAAGCGGCAGCACTCTGGAGCAGCGATGATTCAGACACAAAGGCAATCATCAACGGTGGTCTCCGCAAGACAGACCAGTTCGGGCAGAAAGTTTCAGTTGAGGGCAACTACAAGATTCGCGTCAAAGCAGATCCAGGACAGGGTGAAGTCCAGAAGTCAGACATCATGAAGATCAAGCATGACAACGTCGTAATCAACAAGACTGTCAACACCGATCTAGGAGTAACTGATGTTGCAGTGACCGGTGTACCTGCAGGAAGCTACAAGCTGACACTTGCAGAGGAAGCAAATCCTGGAGCAGGTACAGCTGACGATACAGTAGGTCTGCTCACAGGTTCATACGGCATTGGCGGAACGATGAACAAGACCACCAGCACTGTAACTTTCCAGGATAATATCGGTGCACCTGTAACAAAGATTACAGTGTCAACGACTGACGGCATAGAGATTTGGTCAACCAGCGGCGCAGACCTGTTCAAGTATGCTGAAGCAGCAGACCCAACAGCAGGAACAACAGCAGCAGATCAGTCAGCGTTCTTTGAGGGACGTACATCAGAAAATGCTGATGAAGGCCCGGCATTTGTAGGTGTCAAAGACGAGATCATAGCAGCAGCAGCAGCAAAGGGAATCAACCTTGACGGCTTCGGCGAGGTTGATGCAGAGAGCGGTGAGCTTACACTTGACACGATAACAAAGAACGGTCAGGCACCTGGAATTAAGATCACCTATGAGACTACCGCACCCGGTGTAGATCCTACAACAGAAACTACGTCAGAAGACCCAGTACCTATAGCCGCAGACAGTGTTTTCTCAGTTGCGGTCGGAGATAACCTAACGGAGAACGCAAGCATTCTGTTCGAAGTTACTAACATCGATGCAGTCTACAAGCAGGTAACCCTCAAGGCCACAGCCAATAAACTTTCTCAGGACGGCGTAAACTCAACAGCTACGCAGGAAAACATAGTGCTTACTCTGGATGACGAGGGAGCACCAGTAGGTGAGGGTGTCAATCTTGATAAGCTGTTCGGTGGCACTGATGATGAATCTTCAGTAACTATCAGTTTTGGTGATGACTATGACACTGAGGAATACGGATTATCTGCTATATCTGAGGGCGCAAAGTTTGTCTATTTCGTGACAGCAAACGATGACGGTGCAGAAGCTGATGATATTCAGGTCAACCTCTCCGGCACAGCAGACAGCACATGGTCAGATAAGTGGGACGATGCACCGTTAAACGGCCAGACGCTCGGCTATATCCTCAACGGCACGTCATTATCTGACTCTGCGGTTCACTTCAAGAACTTCTACCTCAACGAGAAAGACGGTTCGGTCTCAGAAGGCGATGTAATTATGTCAACCGGCAGCAGATTCAACAACGGCGATACCGGCGCACTTACAGATGATGCATTAGGTTCAACACTTGCAAAATTTGATGCGGCCTATATCGGCAAAGTTGCAACCGGTGACACGAAACTTCGCGACCTCGATAAGTTCTGGAATTCAGAGGGTGTGTTCATCCTTGACGATGCGAAGACAATCACACTCAATCAGGGCAATGGCAATACTGCAAGCGTAACACTTTATGCCAATGACACACTTGATGAAGTTGCAACTAAGCTCAACGATGCAGTCGCAAACGGTCTCGGACAGTCAAAGTATGTAGACAATGCAACAAAGTTCGTTACATTCGTAGGCAATGGCTCAACGACAAATTCAGAGTCAGTTGACGGCACATTCTTAATTCGCTCTGTAGTACCCGGCAAGAACGGTGAAATCACACTTTCAGGTGATGAGAATCTGTTGAACGCATTCTCACTGAACACGGTTCAGAAGTCAAAAGAAACGTCATTCTCGGTCGATGTTGAGGATGCACACAGCGGCGAACTCTTAAAGCAGGGCGTGAAGGTTACCGGCAACGTTGGATACGGACTGATTGACGATAACGTAGATGTGGAGTTCAGCGAACTAAGCGGCATCAGTGCTTCATGGAACGACAACCTCAACAAGTTTGTGTACTCTTCAGCGACAGTTGAGACAACGTTACACCTTGCTGATAACACGACAGTCCTTCAGATCGGTGCAAACGAGGGCGAAGACCTTGCAATGAACATCGGCGATATGAGAAGCCATGCACTTGGCCTTGACGGTGTAAACGTAATGAGCCACGACAGAGCAGCACGTTCAATCACGATCATTGATAACGCGATTGATAAGGTCTCAACGCAGAGGGCAAATCTCGGAGCATATCAGAACAGGTTAGAATACACAGCCAATAACCTGACGACGGCAAGCGAGAACCTGACATCAGCAGAGAGCAGAATCAGGGATACGGATATGGCGAAGGAAATGATGAACTTCACGAAGCTCAACATTATGCTTCAGGCTGGTAACTCAATGCTCGCGCAGGCAAACCAGCAGCCTCAGAACGTCCTGAGCCTGATCCGTTAATGAAAGCATGAAATATTACAGCTAACCCGTAATTTTTCGAGCGATACAGTGATTTTAAAGGGGGAAGGAGGGAAGCCTCTTTTCCCCTTTCGTATTACTGGAAGGCTTTTGCTTTTACAGAACGGAAGGTGAATCTGTTCAATGGGATTCATAGTAAACGATCCCGTTCTCTACAGTAATTCACCAGCTGCCGAAATACAGCGTCAGGTAATCAAGACAAAGACACTCGGAAACACAGAAAGCAGTCCTCCTCCGCATGAAATCGAAAATAGAAAACAGGCAGAAAAGAGAGCGGCGAAGGTTCAACAGTCAAAATCTGACGTAATCGCACAAAGGGCACAAAAGGCGAGGGCAGAGAATATTGACCGTGCTGCTGCAATGCGTCATCTGAGGTATGAAGTAATAGAGGACGCTGATATTGTTCAGGTCAGCGTGATAAATTCTGAGGACGGGATGATAATACGAAAAGTTCCGCCGGATAAAATGGTTGAGTTTGCCAGGAAATTTCGCGAGAAGACAACAGAACGCAGAATAAGACGAAAGCATAGACTCGACATTCAGGCGTAAATCATAGATTAAAAGAGAATCCCCGTTCACTAGCACAAAAAGCAGAATCGGGGGTTCACTTGTAATTCAGGGATGAAAATTTTTACACACTAAGGAAGGTGAGATAAAGCATGTCGATGATAATGAATCATGATATCACTTCATTAATGGGCACAAGGATAATGGAAAAGAATACCCTAGCAATGAAGCGTTCACTTGAGAAATTATCTACGGGAATGAGAACGAAGATTGCAGACCTTGATAACACTGCGGGGCTGGCAATCAGTGAGACAATGCGCTCGCGTATATTCGGAATGGATAAGGCACTTTATAACTCGCAGGACGGAATCAGCCTCATTCAGACGGCAAACGGTGCATTAGATCAAACGCAGTCAATGCTTCAGAGAATGCGTGAATTATCCGTACAGGCAGCAAATGATGTTCTCACTCAGCAGGACAGAAGTTATATTCAGGTTGAGATAAACGAGATACGGGATCAGATAAGCCTTATAGCACAGACAACACAGTTCAACAGGAAAAAGATTCTCAGCGGAGATAATGCGGTGCTCTGGAGCAGTACGGACAGCCAGGTAAAAGCAATAATCAAGGGAGGACTTCGCTCAATAGATCAATTTGGGCAGAAGAATGCAGTTGACGGAAATTTTAAGATTCGTGTTTCTGCAGAGGCAGGCAAAGCTGAAGTTCAGAAGACAGATATATTCAAAGTGAAACATGATGACGTTGTGACAGACAAAACAATTCAGACTCGTTACGGCGTTAAAGATGTATCTGTTGAGGGCAATCTTCCTTCAGGGAATTACACGATCAAACATGACGGAGATGTAACGTATGCATCTGAAGGCGTGTTCATGGGTTCAATTGGAATCGGAGGCTTTCAGAACAGCGTAGACAGTACAATTACTTTTGAAGACACAACTGCTCAGGTCTCAAAGGTAAGCGTTGTAACGTCAGACGGCGTAGAAATCTGGTCAACAACAGGTGCAGACATTTTCGGTGCAAAAGAAGCAAGTGCAGAAGATCAGACGGCATTTTTCGCAGGAGGAACGACAAGCTCAGGCAAAACGTATACAGGTGTGAAAGATGAAATTATCGCCAACGCACGGAAAAAAGGAATCACTCTTGAAGGATTTCCTGATTCTGCTGACGGTGATACTGAACTCACACTCACTGCAAAAACAACAGGCAGCGGTGATGCTCCGTTAATCTACATCAGGTATGAGACCACCGGAAAAGGTACAGGCCCTTCAACAACTGCAAGTTCACAGACAACAGAAAATCTTGCGGCCTCAGATGTATTCAGCCTCACAATTGAAGAAACTAACACTGATAATGCAAGCGTACTTTTTGAAGTTACACATGTTGACGCTGTGAATGAACTCGTAACTCTCAAAGCTACGGCCTCGAAACTTTCACAGGACGGCATGAACACATTTGCATCTCAGGATAATATTGTCGTTCGGGCTGGTGAAGATTATTCTACAGGTCTGTATAAACTCTTAGGAGGCACACCAGAGACAGCCAGCGCAAGCATAACGCTCAATGATTTATCAGGCGTAACAGAAGGTGCAAAGTTCGTTTACTTTGTAGGTGCAGGAGAAGCAGCACAGAATAATGATAACGCTGTTGATGTAAATATCTCTGCTTTAGCTGACAGTTCAGACCCAAATAGCTGGAACGGAGGAGCGTTTAACGGCGAGACAATTCATTACGTTCTTAACGGAAGCAAAACGGCAGACACGGAGATAAAATTCACGAATTATTTTGTGAACGGAAAAAGCGGAGAGGTTACGCAGGGAAATATTAAACTTGAAACGGGAAGTGCATTCAGAGATTCATCATTCACAGGAGGCATGTTAGGTTCTGATGATGAAATTCTCGCTAACTTCAACGCGTCGTATGTCGGAAAAGTCGCTGACGGAAACACAAAATTACGTGACTTAGATAAATTCTGGACTGCTGACGGAACTTTCATACTTGAACAGCCGAAGGAATTAACGCTAACTCAAGGAGACGGAAAACAGGCAAAGGTCATGCTGTATGCAGGTGACACACTTGAAGACACAGCACGAAAATTGAATGACGCGGTCGCAAATGGACTTGGCCAGGCAAAATATGTTGATGACGCAACAAAATTCGTTACGTTCGTTGACGGCAACACTAAAGGAGCTGAAACTGTAGAAGGCACAATCATTATACGTTCTGCGCTTGCAGGTGAACAGGGAGAAATCACACTTTCAGGCAATGAAGATGTTCTTAAAGCATTTTCACTCAATACGATTCAGAAATCCGCAGAGAACAAATATTCAGTGAGCGTTTATGATGCTCATGATGATTCAATGATTGCTGAGAACGTGAAGATAACAGGCAATCGTCTTGTCGGAGTGATTCACAAGAACGTTGACGTTGAATTTGATCCCATGATGGGAGTTAATGCAGCATGGAACAAAGACTCTCAGAACTTCGTATATTCAGTTAATGACATGAGCGAGTCCGTTCTTCATCTTGCAGATAACACTACAGTGTTTCAGACAGGAGCAAGTGAAGGTGATGACGTTATGCTGAACATCGGCGATATGGGTTCACACTCACTTGGCCTTGACGGCGTAAACGTGATGAGCCGTGAGAAGGCTGCAACATCTATATCACTGATTGACGCGGCAATAGATCGGGTTTCAATGCAGCAGGCGGGTTTAGGTGCGGCACAGAACAGACTTGAACATCACATAAATAACCTGACGAAAGAAACAGAAATGCTCACTGAAGCGAACAGTCACATATACGATACGGACTATCAGAAAGAAATTCTCGAATACGCGAAGATGCAGATACTCATGCAGGCGAACACATCAATGCTCGCACAGTCAAATGAAATGCATAGAAGCAGCATTCTTGGACTTCTGAGATAAGAGATGTAGATTATGGCATTAGGGCCGGAATTCATTTCAGGACTCGCAGGGGAAATACGCAAACTACTTCCTCTGCGGGTCAATCGTATTGAAGGGGGAGAAGCATGGGCCGCACTAAAAACTTCTTCGGAGAATTATATTTTATTGTCGTGGCAGTCAGGAACTTCAGGAGTATGTACAGCGTCTCAAAGTGAAATCAACGCACTGAAAGATATATCACCTTCAAGAGCACCAATAGCAGACGCATTGAAGAGCAGACTGACTCACGGAGGAGAAATATATTCAGTTGAGCAGTTGAATAATGACAGGATACTTAGATTTTCAGCAAGGCGAAGAGTTTCCGCAGGTGTTAGCGTGAATTATTATCTTGTGATTGAGATTACTGAACCTGTTGCGAATTTCCTTCTGCTTGACGAGAACATGAAAATTGACGAAGCTGCAAGACATTCAACACCTGATGTGAATCACTTCAGAACTATTCTGCCGGGTCATTCATACACTCCGCCTCCTGTATTCAATGGCATAAATTTACGGAACAAGCGCATGATTTCATTTGAGGATGTGCAGGACATAAACGGTATTGGAAGACCATTAGCGAGATTGATTCAATTGCACTGGGATGAAAGAGATATGATATCCTGGCATTCTGCATTGATGAAACTCACAGATGAGAATTCTGATGTTATGTGCAGGCTCATCACGAAGAATAATTATCTCACGCGATTTGATTTTGAACTTGAAGGAACTCTTGAGCTTGGACATGATTCATTGAGAGCTTCACGTCATGCTGTGCTGCTGCCATTACTGCGCAAGGGACGCGAGAAGAAATTACATGAGATTGATTCAAAGATTAAACGCGCGGTGAAATCAAAGGAACGACATCGCGACGGGCTGATTAAACAATTAAAAGAATGCAGAGATTCGGAAATCTTCAGGCTCAAAGGCGAGGCTATTCTTGCACATATATACGAGATTCCAAAAAGGGCAGAGAGTGTTACGCTTACTGACTGGGAAGGTCATGAACTGAAAATTTCACTTAACCCTGAATTGCCGCCTTCGAGAAATGCAGAGATGTACTTCAAACGTTATCGCAAGGCTAAAGGCAATCCCGAAGAGATTCAGGCTAATCTTGAGGCAATCAAATCATCAATTAAAGAGATGAATGAACAGCATGAACTCTTAGCGGCAATTGATGACCCTGAAAGTTTCACTGAGGCACTGAAGGATTTGAACGAATGGATTTCACCAGAACAGAAACGAATCACTCAGGCCAAGCATAAGAAGAAAACATCGCAGGATATTCCGCCGCACCTGAATATCAATTATGACGGTGTGAATATTCTCGTTGGACTTTCTGCAAGAGGGAACCGTTACGTTACACTGAAGACAGCCAGACCAGATGATATTTGGCTTCATGCTCACGAATTGCCCGGTGCACATGTGATAGTTCGGGGCATTAAGCGTGAGGAGCTTGAAGGTGAGAAACGTAACGTTCTCGAATATGCGGCGAAGTTAGCGGCTAGTCATTCATCGGGAAAGTCATCGGGGTCAGTTCCGATTGATTACACTGAACGAAAGTATGTGCGCTCTGTTCCGGGTACGATTGCTCTTGTTACGTACACTAATCCGGGTACGCTAAGAGTGTCACCGGAATAAAAATAGATTCACTCCTCTGTGTTAATGCAGGGGAGTTTTTTTGTTATTCAGACCTGAGAATGAAAAGCGTAATCTCTGAAGGATCAAATAATCTAACCTGAAATCCTGACCATTGTGATGTTCCGGGACTCACGTACAGCTTCATTGAATCAATA
>CAJOLN010000039.1 GCA_905235395.1 uncultured Synergistales bacterium | reverse complement strand
CAAGCAGGGCAAAGGTAATGTTATTCGCAGCATGTTCAATGATATAGATTCAATATGCTATCATTGTTGACGGTGATGATACATATTCTGCGGAATACAGCAGAGAGATGGCGGATGCTGTTCTGAGCAGAGGCGTTGATATGGTAATAGGGGATCGCTTATCGTCAACATATTTTCATGAAAACAAAAGACCGTTTCACAATTTCGGAAACTTGGCAGTAAGAGCACTGATAAACTTTATATTCAGCAGTAACATTCAGGATGTAATGACAGGATGCAGGGCTATGAGTTACCTTTTGTGAAATCTTTCCCGGTTATATCACAGGGCTTTGAGATTGAGACGGAGATGACAATTCACGCAATAGATAAGAATATGTTGCTTGAGAATAAAGTTATCACGTATCAGGACAGACATGATGGAAGCAACTCAAAGCTGAACACAATTTCTGACGGAATAAAGGTTATAAAAACCATTATGCATTTGTTCTGCGATTATAAACCTTTCTTGTTCTTCAGTCTTATTGCCGCATTTCTTGCATTAATATCGTGGATATTCTTTGTCCCGGTCTTCAATGAATATCTGCATACAGGACTCGTTCGTAGATTCCCTACATTGATAGCCTGCGGTTTTGGAATCATTTCGGCTTTAATTTCATTATTCTCAGGAATGATTCTGCAGACAATCAGAAATAATGAGAGACGAAATTTTGAATTCAGACTGAAAGAAGTAAACGAATGGTACAAAAATAATTGCGCATAAAAATTCCCCCTGCTTTATTCGCTTCAGGGGGATTTATATTCGTATGTTAATCTGACATGTTGCTTATCGATTCTTCACTGTGTACCCTTCTTATTGCCTCCGCAAATATCGGCGCAATCGTAAGCTGTAATATCTTATCCGTCATCTTCTCCTTCGGAATCGGAATCGTGTCTGAGAATATTAACTTCTTAATCGATGACTTGCTTATGTTCTCCATAGCATTCCCCGATAGCACTGCATGTGTCGCACACGCATAAACACGTTCGCATCCTCTCTCAACCAAACCGTCAGCTGCATGGCATATCGTCCCTGCCGTATCGATAATATCATCAACGAGAATCGCAACACGACCTTTAACATTTCCGACAATGTCCATCACCTGAGACTGATTCGCAACGTCATATGAACGTCTCTTATCGACAATCGCTATGTCTGTATTCAGCATCACCGCAAACTTTCTCGCCCTCGCTACTCCTCCTACATCAGGCGATACTACAACAACACGCTTCTCTTTCAGGTCTTCCGCAAGAAAACTCTTCATGTATCCTGCAAGCAATTTCATTCCTGTCAGATGATCTACTGGAATGTCAAAGAAGCCCTGAATTTGTCCTGTGTGAAGGTCAGCCGTAATCACTCGGTCAATTCCTCCGTGAGTGATGAGATTCGCTACCAGCTTGGCCGTAATTGGTTCTCTTGGTTTCGCTTTTCTGTCCTGACGCGCATATCCGAAATACGGAATCACTGCATTAACATAATGAGCTGATGCCCGTCTCATTGCGTCGGCCATGATGAGAAGCTCCATGATATTTTCATTAGTTGGATCACATGTCGGCTGTATCAGGAACACATCTGATCCTCGTACCGCCTCGTTCAGTGATACTCCTATTTCTCCGTCTGAGAATCTAAATATCTTCATGTCTGACAACGGAACATTGAGTGATTTGCTTATGCGTTCTGAAAATTCACGATGAGCTGTGCCGGAAAATATTTTCAAACTGTTTCCTCTGGACAAGATTATTCCTCCTCAGGTTATTATTGTTGTGATGACTTGATAATGTGCTTCCTTAATGACCAGTCCGCAATATTCTTCTGTCGTGCCCTGCCTACTCCTAATGCGTTTTCAGGGACTACTTGCGTTATTACGGAACCTGCTGCCGTTGCTGCTCCGTCTTCAACTTCAACAGGTGCTACGAACATTGTATTTGATCCTATGAAACAGTTATTGCCTATGTGAGTTTTATTTTTATGCTTGCCGTCATAATTGCACGTTATGCTTCCTGCTCCTATGTTTACATCATGCCCTAATGTCGCATCTCCAATGTATGAAAGGTGCGGTACTTTTGAGCCTTCACCAATTGATGAGTTCTTGAGTTCAACGAATTTTCCTGCGTATGCATTCCTCTCAAGGCATGATCCATCACGAATGTACACGAATGCTCCAACTTTTGAGCCTTCTTTGAGTTCACTGTTCTCAATCACTGCATAGGCTGTTATCCGAACATTATCGCCTATGATTGTATTCGTCAGAATGGAACCTGAACCTATGTATGCGTTTGTGCCTATCACACTTTCACCGTATATCTGAACGTTCGGCATAATGACAGCATCACTAGACAGCTTTACGTCAGAGCCAATATATACGCTCGATGTGTCAGGGATTCTGATTCCTTCATTCAGCCAGTGAGATATTATTCTCTCACGCATTACACATGATACGTCAGAGAGTTCACGCTGTGTATTCACGCCCCGCATATCATCTTCAGGCATAATGAACGCTCCTGTAGACATACCTGCATGATTCATCAGGCCAAGTGAATCAGTTATATAGTATTCTTTCTGTGAATTGTTGTTCGTGATTTCGTTTATGATTCTCTCTAAGGATTTTACTTTGAAGGCATAACACCCTGCGTTGACTTCATGAATTTCTTTCTGTTCAGGTGATGCGTCTTTGAATTCTATTATGCTTACTGTTTTGTCTTTGCGTATTATCCTTCCGTATGAGGCTGGATCTTTTGCTTTGAATGTTATTACTGTGCAGTCGTTCTTACCGCATGATTCAATTAATTCTTTGAGGCTGTCGGTCTGCATTAATGGCAGGTCTCCGTTCAAAACTATCAAATCATCATAGTCTTTCCAGAATTCTCTTGCTGTCTTCACTGCATGGCCTGTACCTAATTGTTCATACTGCCATAAAATTTTTACTGACTGAAATTTTTTCCTGATGTGCTCTTCGACTAATTCACCGCCTGAACCAACAAGTACACATACATTTTCGGGATTTATTCCTACTGATAGGGCGTTCTGAATCACATAATCTATCACTGGTTTATCCAGAACAGGCTGTAACACTTTGGGTAATGCGCTCTTCATTCGTGTGCCCTTTCCGGCTGCCATGATGAGAACGCACAGCTTATTCATGACTTGCATCACCTCTGATATTCACGTGGCTGGGATGGATGGATTCGAACCATCATTACGGGATCCAAAGTCCAGCGTCCTGCCATTGGACGACATCCCAACTCAAACGCGAGTAATTATATCACGTCCACTTTATGCAAGAAAATCTTTGCCTCCTGTTTCAGGAAGTGAATCGATTCTAATTTCCGGAAGTTTAGGTTTCAATTCTGATTCTGTATTCGTGTTTTCGCTTTCGTTCATGAGTTTCTCAAATTCTTCTGCGTCAATCACTTCACGTTCAAGTAAAACATTCGCAATCTTATCCATTAGTTCGCGTCTTGATGTGAGAATTTCTTTTGCAGTCTCGTAACATGAATCGATTATTGCTTTGACCTCTTTATCAATTGAGTATGCAATCTCCTCGCTGTAATTCCTGTCCTCTGAAATATCACGGCCTAAGAATATTTCTTCGCGTTTGTTTCCAAGTTTAACGAGGCCAAGTGTATCACTCATTCCTAATTGCGTAACCATTTGTCTGGCTGTCTGTGTCGCACGTTCAAGGTCATTTGCCGCACCGCTCGTTACGTCATTGAAAACGATTTCTTCAGATACACGTCCGCTGAGTAAAACTGAGATTCGATTCATGAGTTCAGATTTTGAGATTAGGAATCTGTCTTCTTCAGGAACTTGCAATGTATATCCCAATGCCGCATGTCCTCTCGGTATGATTGATATTTTGTGAACTGGGTCTGAACCTGGAAGTATCTTCGCGACGATTGCATGACCTGTTTCATGATATGCGATTATCTTTTTCTCATGGTCATTGATGAGCCTGCTCTTACGTTCAGGGCCTGCCATAACGCGCTCAATTCCTTCTTCGAGTTCCTCCATTCCGATTTTTTCCTTGTCATGACGTGCCGCTAATAGTGCTGCCTCATTCACGAGGTTCTCTAAGTCTGCACCAACCATACCTGGAGTACTGCGTGCGAGTATGCTGACGTTCACATCATCTGCAAACTGTTTCTCCTTCATGTGAACCTTCAGAATTTCTTCGCGGCCTTTCACATCAGGACGATCTACGGTTATGTGTCTGTCAAAACGTCCGGGACGTAAAAGCGCAGGGTCTAAAATATCAGGTCTGTTAGTTGCGGCAATAAGAATCGTACTGCTCGTATCATCGAATCCGTCAAGCTCAACAAGCAATTGATTCAATGTCTGTTCACGTTCATCATGGCCTCCTCCTAAACCTGCTCCTCTGTGTCTTCCTACTGCGTCCATTTCATCAATGAAGATTATGCAGGGCTGATACTTTTTCGCCTGTTCAAATAAATCACGTACACGGGCTGCACCAACACCTACGAACATCTCAACGAAGTCTGAACCGCTCACACTGAAGAACGGTACATCAGCTTCACCAGCAGCAGCACGTGCAAGCAAAGTTTTTCCTGTTCCGGGAGGGCCTACAAGCAATACGCCTTTTGGAACTCTTGCACCAAGTTTACGAAACTTTTCTGGGTTCTTGAGGAAATGAATCACTTCTTGAAGTTCTTCTTTTGATTCTTCACAGCCTGCTACATCATTGAATGTAACTTTTGGTTTGTTATCGAGAAATAATTTTGCCCGGCTTCGACCGAATGACATTATTCTTCCGCCTCCGCCCTGCATGTTGTAGAGGAAGTATATCCATACACCTATAAGTAACAGCGTGGGGAATAACGATGTCATCAAACTCATCCACCACGTATTTTTTTGCGGAGCTTCAACTGTCACTGTTATTCCTTTTGCAGTTGCTCTGTCTGCTATGCCGTTAACATCAAGCCCGTATGTTAAGAACCTGTGACCGTCAACAAGTTCTCCCTGAAACGTTGCAGAACTCGATTCACCTGGCACTGTGTTATTCCGAATTTGAAGTACACGTACATGTCCTGCGTCTAACTCCTTTAGAAATTCACTGTAAGCTATCTCGTCATATTGCTTCTGAACTTCTTCGGGCGTTAAGAACGTGTTCACCATAGTAATCACTACGAGAACGAGTACAAGATAAAGTCCGAGATTTTTCACGACCTTATTCAAGATAGATAGTTCCCTCCATTTAATGAGATATAATGAAATCAAAGAATATCAAGCATTATAACAGAGGGGAATAAAAATTTATGAGTGATATTGACGCTTTAGAACTCACACTAAATGACTGGTACATACTATTTGCGGATTGGAAGGAACAGAAGTTCAGAGCGAATCAAATATGCCAGTGGATATATGCAAAGAAGACCTTCAACTATCACGACATGAGCAACTTATCGAAAGATCTTCGCGCAAAACTCAGCGAGAATGTATTGATGACACTTCCGATTCTGATTCGTCAGCAGAATTCAAAAGACGGAACGAAAAAATTTTTGTGGCAGTTGAATGACGGTTCACGAATCGAATCTGTGCTTTTGAATCACGGAGGACATAAGACAGCTTGCATTTCATCACAGGCAGGCTGTCCATTAGGGTGCGTGTTCTGTGAGACGGGAGCAAACGGTTATAAAAGAAATTTGACGCGAGGAGAGATACTCGGACAGTTTTTGCTTATGGAGAAGATGAACGGAGATGATATAAACAATATTGTCTTTATGGGAATGGGTGAGCCTTTGCTGAATGAAGATGCAGTACTCTCATCAATACGTTCACTGAATGATAAGAACATGCGCAATTTAGGTGCAAGACATATAACGATATCGACATCAGGCATTGTACCGGGCATTGAAGACCTTGCAGACTTTGAGATACCGATTCGATTATCAGTATCACTTCATGCATCGAACGATGAACTTCGTAATAAACTCATGCCCATAAACCGAATGTATTCACTTCAGAGATTGATTGATTCACTGAGACGCTACAGAGACAGAACCGGTGAGCGAATCACATTTGAGTATGCACTGATTGATCATGTAAATGATTCAGCAGAGTATGCGTATGAGATTGCGGCATTACTTGACGGATTAGAACCGTACATCAATTTGATCCCGTTCAATTCGATTCCTTCGCACCCTGAACTTAAACGTTCTGAACCTTCGAGGGTAAAAGATTTTTGCAGAGCACTTGATGAGCTGAAGATTCAGTTTGAACTTCGGAAGGAAAAAGGCAGTGATATATCTGCGGCATGCGGACAACTGGCAGGCAGTCTATGAAAGATTTGCTTCTTCACATTTGCTGTGCACCTGATGCAAGCATACCCATTCCTGATTTGCTCAATGAAGGCTGGAATGTTCGAGGCTATTTCTATGGCTCAAATATTCACCCGTATGATGAGTATGTGAAACGTCTTGAGGCATTGAGAATCTTAACAGCTCATTACGGAATTGAATGCGAAATTGAAAATTATGAACCAGATGAATGGCTTGAAGGTGTTAGAGGACTTGAATGCGAACCAGAATGCGGAAAAAGATGTACGAGATGTTTTGAGATTCAGCTTGAGAGATGTGCAGAGAAGGCAGAAAGATTCGGATATGAAAATTTCTGCACAACTCTCACTATTAGTCCTCATAAGAATGTTTCACTCATCAACAGCATTGGTGATTCTGTCTCTGCTCTTCATGGACTCATCTGGCAAAATCGAATCTGGAGAAAAAATAACGGTTTTCTTCGTTCAGTGAGAGCGTCAAAGGAACTCGGATTGTATAGACAGAATTACTGCGGCTGTATGTTCAGTCAACGCCATTTGAACGGAGGCTCAGTGTAACCGTAAAATGCATTCTCAGCTTTCGTTCTCTCTGCCCATCCTCTGTTACCGTAATCGAAATGCCACCATTCACTTGGGTAATTACTGAACCCTGCACTCTCCATGATACGCACTAAAAGCCTTCTGTTGTTCCTCGCGATTATGTTTCCTCTTTCGGGATTCTCATAGTACCATGTATGCGAATGTTCTTCTGTCTCATCAAAACTTCCTCCCATGTTCAGATAATGACCGCGAACATCTGCAAGTGTTATATCAACTGCTCCTCCAGTTAAATGACCTGATACTGTCTCTGGTTCTTTCGAGGGAACTGCTACGAATACCCTTGCATGTTCATGTGCTTTATCTCCTGTTATGTCTTTCTCCTTCAGACGATCAAGCATTCTCTTGTACAGAAAGCTCTGAAGATCATATGACCTCCAGCCGTCCCAAATGACAAGCCTCAATCCTTCAGGAAGTGATTCGGCAGCAACAAGCAGCTTCTCATAGACTGTCTCACGTACCCAAACTTCAGGGTAACTTCCCGGAAGACGTTCAAAGAAGTACCAGCTCTTCGTCAGAATCTTTTCGGGATAAAGACCTGCATGTACTAACGGTTCATTGTTTTCTATAAGCGTCATGTTATTTCTCCTTCGTTATCATAGTCTCATGATTGACGGAATTATAGCAGTAAGAGACGGAAACATTATTATGATGATGAGTACTGCAAGTGCAACCATAATGAATGGCCATATCTCACGGAATAATTCTCCAATCGGAACATGGCCTAGTGCCGCTACGATGTAATTGCATGCTCCTACAGGCGGAGTGATTAACGCAATCGTAACGTTGAGGGTCATCACTACTCCAAACTGAAACGGATTTATTCCCGCACGCATTGCAAGAGGATAGAAGACAGGTGTTAAGAGAGTGAGAACAGCAACCTCTTCCATGAACATGCCAATCACAAAAATTATTGCACTCAGCACGAGCATTAACATAAACGGGTGAGTCATGAGACCTGAATTTATGATTAATGAACTGAATGCCTGACTTACTCGTTCATACTTCAAGTACCACCCCACAACAGAAGCTGCTCCCATTATGAGAAATACTGCCGCTGTACTTCTTATCGTCTCATAGAGTGATATGCATAACGTCTTCAGTGTGAGTTCACGCGTGAAGAAGAAGCCCGCAATTATGCAGTACAAACATGCAAGTGCTCCTGACTCCGTTGGTGTAACTATGCCTGTAATGATTCCTCCCATTATGATTAACGGTGCTATTAAGGCCATGACTGAACGCCTCAAAATTTCCCATTTCGCTTTATATACTTCTTCTGTGTTAGTAACAGGGACATTATATTTCCGTGAATAGTGCCAGTTCATTATCATGTATGCGAGGCCAAGTACAAGACCAGGAAGAAAACCTGCCGCGAATAATCCGCCGATTGAAGTGTTAGTGAGTGATGCATAGATTATCATGAAGATACTCGGAGGAATTATAGGCCCAATCATTGAAGTTGCCGCAGTGATACCCGCAGAATATGCCGCAGGAAATCCTTCTTTCACCATTGCAGGAATCAAAATAGATCCCAATGCTGAAGCATCAGCCGCCGCACTTCCATTCACACCAGCAAACACTACACTTCCAACAACATTCACGTAACCTAATCCGCCTCTCACATGTCCGACAATCAATCTGCTGAAATCTATTAGTCTGTCAGTCAGACCCGAACGATTCATGAGATTGCCCGTTAAGATGAAAAAGGGTAATGCCATTAACGTGAAGCTGTCCATTCCCCCATAGAACTGCTGAGGAATTATGCGCAAGAGCGTTAAGTTGCCTGTTCCGATTATGCCCAATAAACTCGTCATCAAGAGTGCAGCATACAACGGAACGCCTATTAACATTTGAAGAATGAATCCAACAAATAATATTATGCCGTACATTTTCTCTCAAAGAACCTCATGATTAACACTGTAAGAAAAAAACTCATTCCGGCTGGAACGGATATTAACGGAATTGCACGGGGGATATGAAGTGCCATAGATCTCATTGTCCACCCTCCCATTACGTTTTGTGCTCCGTAATATATCAGCACTCCGAGAACTGTTGCCTCAATCATGAACGCAATAACCCTGCATAACTTCTTCAATCCGTCGGGAAGAACACGAACCACAAAATCAACAGACATATTATCTCCCTCATAGAACGCTGAAGACGCTCCAATCATCACGCACCACACAAGAGATATTCTCGCAAGTTCTTCTGTCCATATGATTGAAGCAGAAAAGTGACGCGAGATTACGCCCGTTAAGATGTCGATGATATTGATGATGAGAAATATGCAGGATATTACGCCGCAGAATAATGCAATGAATCTACTTAGCTTTTGCATTTGAAGTTTCAGAATCCCTCAGTGCCATATCAAGCCAGCGTTGATCTTTAAGTCTGGTCTTCAGCCATTCAATATATTTAGGCTGTCCAATTGTACGGAACTCATTCATCTCTTCAGCGTTAGGTGCGTAAACTTTCATGCCTCTTCGTCTGCATTCTTCAACCTGTTCACTGTCCTGCGATTCAATTCGCTTACGTGTGAGTTCATTTGCTTCATGTGATGCTTCGGTTAATGCTTTGCGTTCTGATTCACTGAGTGAGTCAAAGAGGTCTCCGTTGATGATCAAGAACTGGTCGCTGTATTGAATGTTTGCGAGCGTCATATACTTCTGAACTTCGGGTAAACTTCCAAGCAGAATGTAAAACGCAGGGTTCATCTGTCCGTCAACTATACCAGTCTTCAAGGCCATGTATACCTCTCCCCAAGGAATTGGTGTTCCTGATGCACCAAATGCTTTGAAGATTGCGATTTGTCCTTCGTCCATTGCTCTGAACTTCAAACCTGCAAAATCTTTCGGACTATGAAGTTCACGCTTTGAGTTCGTGAATGCTAAGAACCCGCCTTCCTCTATAACTTCGAGCATGACACAGCCAGTTCTCTCACGGAATAACTTTTTGAGTTCAGTCATGTATTCACTCGTATCAAAGAAGATGTGTGCTGACTCATACGAATTGAACATGAAAGGTATCGCTGAAGGATACAATTCGGGCAATACAGTTCCAAGTGCATTGAATGATGATACATCTGCAACAGGCTGATTGAGTCCGTCTTTTATGATTAACTCCATTCTCTGCTCCTCTGATCCAAGCTGTTCATCAGGGTAAATCTCAAACTTAACCGTTCCGTTTGTCTTCTTCTCTGCTCTCTCTGTGAACTCCTTCACAAAGTAACTTTGAATATTCTTCTCTGGGTCTCCTGTTCCCTGATGAGAAATTTTGATTACGGTTTCAGCGAATGAAGACGATTCGAGAAACATAATCAAAATCAATGAACACATAAAAATTTTTCGTGTCATGAATAACAAACCTCCTGTGAAAAAATTATCTAAAGATTATACGTTATAATTTCAATATCATCACTTCAAAGGAGGAATCATAATTGCAGCAGCTATATGCAACATGGAGAATGAGTTACATCGAAGCTCCAAAGCATGAAGGGTGCATATTCTGTGATTTCCCAAATGAACATAAAGACGATGAACACTTTATTGTTCACAGAGGCAAATCATGTTTCGTCATCATGAATCTGTATCCCTATAATCCAGGTCATATGATGGTCATTCCGTACAGACATACAAACGTCTACGAATCATTAACCGAAGACGAAGTACTCGAATTACATTCACTGACTGCACAGGCAATCCGCGTATTGAAACACGTAATGCATCCTGACGGTTTCAACATTGGAATCAATCTCGGTCAGACAGCAGGAGCAGGAGTAGCGGGTCATTTGCACAGGCACATAGTACCGCGCTGGAACGGTGATAATAACTTCATGCCCGTACTAAATGATACACGTGTTCTGTCAGACGCAATCGCAAACTCATGGCGCAAAATTAAAGATGCATGGAATGAATGCATATCTTGAACCTGAGAATCCTGTAACATATGAAGAAAAGATAAAACGCTCGGTATTCATTGCGAATGTTTGTGCATGTCATAATGAGGAGGAAGCAAAAACTTTCCTGAATCGAATCACATCTGAACATCACAATGCAACTCATAACTGCCGGGCGTATATTATCGGTGAGACTGAATACTCATCAGATGACGGTGAACCTTCAGGCACAGCAGGAAGACCTATACTGAATGCAATTAAACGTTCAGGTCTCGTGAATGTCATGGTGATAGTTACGCGTTACTTTGGAGGAGTGAAGCTCGGTGTTCGAGGTCTCATTGACGCATACGGAGGAGTTGCAGAACATGCATTGAACTTGGCCGGCAGTGTTGAGCGTATCATGACGAAAGAGTTCAATGTGTCTCTTGAATATCCCTCAATGGGAATCGTATCAAAACTCCTTGACGCTTTCAGTCCAAAATGGAATTACGGAGAACATGTAAGTGTATCTGCAAGTGTTCCTGTAGATGAATGCGAAAGAATATCACGTGAACTTGAGAGTATGCTCGCAAGAAAATTAATATTATCGTGGGATTCATACTGACGCTCTGATGAATTCAAGAAATTTATTCGCTGACTTTGAGAATACATTTCCCTTCTTCCATGCAAACATTAAACCCGCTTTTATCTCCGGCATCAACGGAATGAACTTCAAACCGCTATCCTCTCCTACGTTTGCTATTCCCTCAATCGTAACGAGTATACCCAGACCTTCACGAACCATAACGGAAGCGTTGTATGCGAGATTATGAGTGCCTATGATGTCGAGTTCATCAATGGAATAACCGAGCCATTCTGAAAATTCACCCTGAGTTTTCGCCTGATGTGAGAAAAGTAACTGCCTGTCATGCAAATCATCAGGTGAAATTGAATCCTTCAATGCAAGTTCATCATCACGTCTCACAATCACTCCCCACGAATCAGAATCAGGAAGTGAAATGCAATCATACTTCTTCAGGTTCACTTTTCCAACGAACAGACCGAAATCAATTAATCCCTTGTCGAGTTTGTCACTTACATCTTCAGCATCTCCGCTTATCATACGGTATTTTATGCAAGGATATTTTTCATGCAGTGCCTTCATTACTGACGCAATATGTTTCACTCCTGCGGTCTCACCTGCACCAATGTAAACCGTTCCGTTAATGCAATCGCCGGATAACTCAGCAAAAATTCTCTCTTCAAGTTCGCTCATCTCTTCTGCTCTTTTCTTTAGCAGTAAGCCTTCTTCAGTGAGCCTTATTCCGTAGTTAGTGCGAAAATATAATTTCTTTCCGAGAACATCTTCAAGCGATGCAATCTGACGCGACAAACTTGGCTGTGTTATGTGAAGTTTCTCTGATGCTCTCGTTATGTTCCCTTCACGCGCAGCAACAAGAAAATATTTCAGCAGTCGTAATTCAATCATAACGAATCACCTCCTCAATGAGTTATATCGTATCATAAATAACCGAATCACGAATCAAAGCATTAGACAATTTCTGCCTAAGCGGTGATAATTCGTGCATTCAAATAATACAGGAGGAAGATAGAATGTTAAAAATAATTGCAGCGTCATTGATAGCTATGTGCATGGCCTCATCGGTATGTGCACTTGAGAATGACACAAGGGTATTCAAAATTGATCCTGAAATCAAATGTGAGAAGGTTCACTTTCACAATCGCTATGGCATAGACCTGACTGGTGATTTGTATCTTCCTAAGGGATTTGATTCCTCGAAGAAGTATGCAGTGATTGCGGTATGTGGGCCGTTCGGAGCAGTGAAGGAACAGGTATCAGGATTATATGCGCAGGAGATGGCGAAGGCAGGATATGTAGCACTTGCATTTGATCCTTCATTCACAGGTGAGAGCGGCGGAAATGTTCGTTACGTTGCTGACCCTTCAATAAATACTGAAGATTTTTCTGCGGCAGTTGATTATCTTTCAGTGCAGGATTACGCAGACCCTGAGAGAGTTGGAATCATAGGTGTATGCGGCTGGGGAGGAATTGCGCTCAATGCGGCGGCGATTGACACACGAATCAAAGCAACAGTTTCATCAACAATGTACAACCTCAGCAGAGTTTCAGCGAAAGGATATTTTGATTCAGCAGACAATGAGGAAGCCCGTTATCAGATGAAGAAGACCCTGAATGATCAGCGCACTAAGGACTATAAGAACGGTACATATGCGAGGGCAGGCGGAGTAGTAGATCCATTGCCAGAAGATGCGCCTCAGTTCGTGAAAGATTACTATGCGTACTACAAGACACCAAGAGGATATCATAAACGTTCATTGAATTCCAATGAGGGCTGGACGGTTACATCATCGCTTGCATTAATCAACATGCCTATGCTTCAGTTCATCAGTGAGATTCGCACACCTGTACTGCTGGTTCACGGAGAGAATGCACATTCAAGATATATGAGTGAGACGGCATACAAGGAAATGAAGGGCGATAACAAAGAACTAGTGATAGTGCCTGGAGCATCGCACTGTGATTTATATGACAACATGGAGAAGATTCCGTTTGCGAAGATAATTGAGGATAATTGAGTTTATGAATGCGAACCTGAAATAGACATTCTTGATTTACGCTTCGTGATTTATTACCCCGTGAGTGAAATTGCTTGCGGGGTAATTTTTCGCTATATGATGTCGTGGAATATGTGAGGTCAATGAAGAATGCGATGTGAGAATTGAAAATCAGCAGGCCGTTTATGATAGCGACCTGCCGAAGTCTCATAGGCTTATTGAACTTTCTTCAGGACTATTTCATACTGATAATCAACTGTTGAATTCGCTGTAACAAGCTCACTAACTCTGTACCAATATGTCCACTTTAATGTTGATGCATTCTCTAGTTTCAACGTATTTTCGTAGTATCCAGAATTAGCTTTCACTCCTACAGCCTTATCATACGTTTCATCAGTCATACGATAAGTTCCATCCCCTATATATTCGTATGCAAATCCTCCAGGAAATAACATAGTTGCCTCTGAGCTAGGATAACCTTCTACCGTGCAAAAAACTGCTAAAATGCCGTTACCTTTTAGACCACCGGCAGTTACATTATCGCCTGTAAGGGTTGTCGAAAAGTAACCTAATGAAGCCCCAAAATAATCACTCTTAGACATATCGATACCGACCTTACTATTCTTTTCAGGAATGCATGTTAAATTGGATACTGTAGTATTACCTGATGATACTTGAATATACTGTACTCCACTTCCTGAAACAATCTCCCATGTTCCATTAATAGCTACAAGTGAACCGTTATTGTTGTTCTGATTGCCATTGCCGTTATTATTATTGTCTCCGCCATTGTTGTTCTGGTTGTTGTTGTTGCCGTTATTGTTATCCTGATTATTATTCCCGTTGTTATTCTGGTTTCGGTCATCAGGATCGGTATCCCATCTAGTTTTATTGCCCATGTTGTAATCGGATGAACTACCACTGCTTCCTCCTCCGCAGCCGCCTGTGGCAATTGTGAAGAACATCATGATAATCACAACGACACTCATCAGCTTTATGTTTGTGCGCATAAAACAATTTCCTCCTGAAAAAAATATATAC
>CAJOLN010000038.1 GCA_905235395.1 uncultured Synergistales bacterium | reverse complement strand
GAACATTTTTTCTCACTTAAACCTCTTTTCATGTTGCTCAAGCTCTTTAACATCAATAAATATCTTTCCTGCTCTCACTTCATATTCAAACGGTACAGGATTACATCCTCCCTTGAAGCCTATCGTGTTCTTGTTCATGACTACATCACACCGCCTGCAAATGACTTCTTCGTTTCCGCGTTCATAGTAGCCAGCAATGCCACATATATCGCACGCATCAAGACCAACGCCGTAAGCACTGCCTGAAGGTTTCTTCACGATAAGGAAGCGGACATCATAGCCATTAGGTGTAACATACGAGAACTTGTGAAGATGACCTCTGAAACTTTATCGAGTGCTACGGATATTATTCCGTCATTCAGTTCGTAAGGTTCGGGCTGAATTTCTGCGGGAGGTTTCGTGTCGTAATAGTGCAGAACTATCACGATGAACACTGCGAGCATTCCGAAGACGCATAAGCTCCATGACCATCGACGGCAATCGCGCAAACGTGCTTTCTCTTTTCGGAGCATGGCCTTATTAGGGAATGTTCCTGAAGGTTTCATGTGAGTAGCTATCACGAATATCATCATGATAAACGCGAGGATTAACTGTGCGAAGAGAAATGCATTCGGGTTCTCGCCTCTCCATATCATGATTTTGAAGACGGTATCAGTGAGAGGAATCAGTTTCAGTCTTTGAAGTGCCGCAACAGCAGATGCAGAATATTCACATGCATACACGATCACTGACGCAAGCATGAACGTATATCTCTGTGATTCAGTGTTCAGTGAACGGTGAACTTCATATGTGCTGAGTGTGAGAAGCAAACATACTATGAGGCCAAGTGTGAAACCCAATGCTCTCAACATTGCGTTTGTGCTTATCCCTGATTCACCGAAGTATACGAACTCCCTTGTGTATTGCATGAACGGAGGCACAAGATACATCAGTGAGACCAGAACGAGAACTGAAAGCGCAAATAGATTCATGAGACGCATAATATGATTCCGAATCAGTGATGATAATACGGTCATGATAACGGAGATTAATGCTATGCCTGCAATCGTAACAACGAGTTTTCGGTTAAAGGCCATGAGAATCAGATTCATTCCTTTGGGATTATACATGCGTACTCCGAAGACGGAACACCCTACGATAATTCCGAGTAACATGAAGATGAACGCAAACTTTTTCTCTTTTGGCTTAACGAATGAGTGTGAGAAGCTGAAGATTATTCCGAGCATGATTGAGAATGCTGCAAGATGATCCGTAACAGCTACAAGATACTTTAACATTTTTCATTCCCCCTAACGCAAAAAACGGAGGCCTGCCGAAGCAAACCCCCCGCGTAAATTTTCAGTCAGTTAATCATTCTGTAACTGCTCTGCTGTATAATTCCAATTGAATTCGACTGTATGAGTCTGGAAGAAATTCTTTGCGTCTTCTTTCGCCGGTACGCCTGTCTCAGGATCAATGTGAAGCAGGTAATCGGTCGGAGGCTCAATGATGAATCTCAGCTTATACTGTCCAACCTTGAGGCCCTTTGCTATGTTCGCACCATAGTGAGGGCCGTCATCTGCGTTCATCGGCATGAATGATCCTTCCATGACTACGGTTTTGCCGTCCATCTGCAAAATCTGATACTTCACTGTCAGGTATGCAGGCCAAATGTCTTCGCCGTTTCCGAATCCGTATGCTACTGCGTACATCGGCTGAAGGTGAATGTCTGCCTCAAGGTGAAGGTCTGACTCTTCGCGTGAGAGTCCCTTACCTGCCGGATACATATCAACTGGCTGGAAGTAAACTGCCGCTACGTTATATGGGCCTACCTGAGTTTCACCGATTGGGATTTCCTCAAATCCTGCCTCGCCGGGCTTCATTGATACGGGAGCCGGAACTGCATACGCTGCACCCGCAAACGCAAGTGTAAAAATCATGACTGCTAAAATGCACTTTTTCATTGTGTATTACCTCCTGAAAAAATTTGTACTGCCTGTATAAAATCCCCGTTACTATTTCGCAGGGGTTTTATCCTTCTTTCTGAATATATGAGGGAGCATTATCCATATTGCCGCAATAACAAGCATTATCTGAGGGATTAACGTCTCTGCACGATCATATATACTCAGCACTTCAATATGAAATCCCTTCATCGCAGGTATAACTGTATGGCCTGTAATTACATCTGCTTCTGTGAGTTCAACTACACCCTTACCCATGAAAGATATGCACATAAGGAACAGCAATATACTCGTGAACATGAAGAAAGCCCTCAATGGAAGTTTCACGCTGAAGTATCTGAACGCTACCCACACAACCGCAAGCACAAGAATTCCTGCACCTATACCGTAAGCTATGTATGTTGGATTGCTCATACCTCCAGTGAATGCCGCAGAGTAAAACAGAATCAGTTCTGCACCTTCACGCATTACGGCAATGAAAGCCGCAAAGATTAAAGTCCATTGTGATTTTGAATCAATTGACTGCTGAACTTTTCCGCTAATGTAATTTTCCCACGCAATATTATCTGCCTTCGATAACATCCAGTTGCTGACGTAAAATAGAACTGCAACAGCAAGGAACATCGTCCACCCTTCAAGCAATTCACGTGCAACACCGCTCTGTTCACCCATCCACGCCTCAAGTGCCCACGCAAGAATCACGCTCGCAATGATTGCCGCTAATGATCCGAGATATACTCCCTTCAACATGTTCTTGTTGCCTGTCTTGATGAGGTACGCAACGATTGCAACGATAACTAGTATTGCCTCTAATCCCTCGCGGACGAGAAGACCGAATGCAGTTACGAATGTCAGCCAGTCGCGGTTCACTGGTGCTTTCGATTCTGATGATGAAGATGCTGTTGATGATGTTGTTGTCTCTGTTGGTGCCGGCTGTGAAGGAACACCGGCTAATTCTGGTCGCGGAACTTTCGTATCAGAGTACAATGCTGCTCCCACACTGTCAGGGTCAGAAACATCTGCTTTTCCGTCGAGAACCATTGAGTCCTTATAGATTTTCAGTTTGAGGTCTTCGATTTGCTGAAGCAATAAGTTCTTCTCTTTCTCCTGATTGCCGAGTAAAACATGTTTGATGTCTCTGAACTGACCCTCAATGTGATTCACTCTTGCCGCAGAGATTGCATACATAACTGTTCTCTCTACACCTTGAACCTCATAATACTTGAAGTATGCATCATTCACATGGTTATATGCGTCCTGATACTTATCGTTCTTTACGTCCTCAATTGCCGCGTTGAATTCAAGTGCCATATCCGCAGCTACTGCTCTCCAGTCGTCATAGCGTTTCTTTTTCTTGGCCGCTTCTGATTCATTCGTGAACGCGAACAAAATCACAAGCATCATTAACACTGGCAATGCACAATAAGCAAAGCCCCTTCTGAATCTCAGCAAGTGGATTATCTCCTTCTATGGATAAATTGAATTGTATCTATCAAACTTATTTAATTTTCTTTATGCGTGGAATTCTACCAGTCATTAAATCTCAGGTCAAGTTTAAATGTTAATGTACACAAACTTTATAGCATTATAACTTCCGGCAGTGCTTCGATTCCTTCAAGCCTTATTGCTGCTTTCACTCTGAAATTCAGCATGTCCTGTTCAAGTTTAAAATTTGGGTCATAAGATTTGATTCGTTCAATACCTTCATGTTTGCATTGCGAGATTCCAGAAAGCATAAATATTTTTTCGAGCCTGTGATTGCGTGTGATGCCGCGTATTATTGCAGGGTTATCGATAACTGCTCTCAATGGTCGCGGCTTAATCGTTATGGTGATGAGACGTGATATGTTATAGTCCGAATGCAGAAGTGAATTGATGAATGCCTCGCGTAATGCACACGCGCAACTGTCAGAAAGTTTTTGTGTCATTCTGGGAAGTATATCCGTGTATGCTCTCCAGATGTTATATGCGTCAATCTTTGTGTCATTCACTTTTGCACATACACGTATTATCTTTCCGAACATCAACGCCCCCGCAAACGTCAGATATTTTCCTGAATATATAAATGTCCTCCTGAAGAACTCATTGCGATTCAGATTCTCATAGCCAGTCTGCAAACTCAAAACTGAATCACGAAACTCATTCATGCATTCTTCATCGAGCATGGCCTTAACAGGAAAGTCATCACGTGAGAAGCTCAATGCGTCCATACTCATCACTGAACGAGCATATCTTCCTGAGATTAAATTCTCTCCTTCAACTCGTCTGTACACTCTGTTGTGAATCATTGCGGGCCTGAGATTCCATTTCAACGGCTGAACGTGAAGGGCATATTTCCCGTCTGCAAGTTCTTGAACGCTGTACTCTATTTCATGCGGGATATTAATTTCAGGAATCGAATCAAGAATAACAATGCCTCCTGAAGAATTAGCAAGAGCACAGATAATTTCAGGGAGCTTATTTATTTCGTCATCATTTTCACTAGACTTAAGAAAGTAAATATCATCTCCTAAATCGTAATTCATGAAAAAATCTACTCCGTTAAAAGTTTTTCAGCATATTATAATTTATTCACAATCTTTCAATATGATTTGCAAAGAGGTGAATGCTATAAAAACTTTCCTTATAGTTGACGGACACAGTATAGCCCATAGAAGTTTTCACGCAGTAACAGCAAAACTCACAGCTTCAGACGGAACACCCACAGCAATGATGACAGGATTTTTCAATATGCTGTTCAGAGTTCAGGACATAATAAAACCAGACTGCAATATAATTGTGTTCGATGCACACGGAAAAACTTTCAGACATGATTTGCTTTCTACGTACAAGGCTGACAGAAAACCTTTGGACAATGATTTGAAAATTCAGCTTCCATTATTGCAGGAACTTCTTAAATATCTTGGCTGCAATGTGATAATTCGTGAAGGAGTTGAAGCAGATGATGTTGTTGCGTCAATCTCAAAGCTCGTTCATGCTTCAGGTTATACTGCCGTTATTCTCTCTTCGGATAAAGACTTGTTTCAGCTATTAGACAGCGGAGTAACGATGATTCGTCCTGTGAAGAATGGTTTATCAGGTGCAGAATTCTATGACACAAACGCATTCGTGAAAGAGTTTGGCTTCATGCCCTCGTCAATGTCAGACTATCTTGCTATCGTGGGTGATGCTGCGGACAATGTGAAGGGTATAGCAGGGATAGGCGAGAAGGGAGCAAAAAAATTACTGTCAGAATATCCGACACTAGAGGCAATTTACGAATCACTTCCGAAACTTGCAAAGGGTATACGCATGAAACTTGAGGCACATGGTCTGGAAAATGCATTATGGACTCGCGGAAATATTATCAGACTCAAAGATAATCTTTATGACGGTGAAGAAGGGAAACGTTTTCTTGATGAGTGCATGAGATTTTCACCCGACATGAAGAGTGCAGAAGAATTAGCCGCAAGATTGGGACTGTCAAAATTATTAAAGCGAATGGGAAGCAATACGGAGATAACATCACAAAAGATTGAAACGACAGACAGATTTATTATGCCTGACTGCGATATTATCACTGCGGATTACAAGACAGAACTAAGAATCAATCCCGAAAATTTTTCAGAAGGTTTAAGAGTGTGGGACATGAAGACTGCATACTATCTCCTTCACCCTGATACAACAGGCAGTAAATTTCACGATACAGCATCAAATATATCCCCGAAGGAACTTGCAGACATGGCCGGAAAACTTGAAGGAGAAATACGGGAGCATGAATCATTATGTGATGTGATGAATGAGATTGATATTCCGTTAATTCCTGTGCTTAATAGAATGGAGGACAGAGGAGTTCGTATAAACCCTTCAAAATTTCTTGCGATTGAAGATGAACTTGAAGAGAGGATACTTGAGATTGAAGAATGCATAACGAAAGAGACAGGTGCGAGAATAAATGTGAATTCACCTGCTCAGGTTTCATGGTTACTGTTTGAACGTTTAGCCTTTGAGCCTGAGACGAAAACTCGAAGCAGAACATCATACTCAACGAGTGCACAGGTACTTGAACATCTTGCAGCACTTCCAAACGGAACAGTCCCGCGTTTAATTCTTGAACATCGTGAACTCTCAAAAATGCTTACGGGATTCGTTGTGCCATTGCAGAAGGCAGCAGATGAAAACGGAATCATACACACGACATTTGAACCAGCATTCACAGGAACAGGACGACTAAGCAGCAGAGAACCAAACTTGCAGAACATACCAGCATTCGGGAAATGGGCAGATGAAATTAAATCTGCGTTAATTCCAAAAGAGAAGGGAAATGTTTTCGTCGGAGCAGATTATTCACAGATTGAACTTCGTGTGCTGGCTTGCATGTCAGGAGAAGATAGACTGATTGAAGCGTTCGCACACAACAGAGATATTCACACTGAGACTGCATCATGGGTATTCGGAGTTATGCCTGAAATGGTTACACCTGAACTCAGACGTGCGGCCAAGATGATAAATTTTGGTCTGCTTTATGGGATGACTTCATTCGGATTAGCTGAGAGGCTCAATGTCTCACGAACTGAAGCCAAAGACATCATGACAAGATATTTCAATGCACTTCCAGGATTAAAAGTATTCATTGATGAATTGATTCTCAGAGCGAAGACAGAAGGATTCACACGTACAATGTTCGGAAGGATACGAAGAGTGTCAGAGATACCAGCAAAGGGAGCAGCATTAGACCGAGCGGTAATCAACAGTCCGATTCAGGGAACAGCAGCGGATATAGCACGAAAGGCCATGATAAATTTTGAGCGTTCATGTTCAGATAAACTCTTTCTTCAGGTACATGACTCTCTTGTCTGCGAATGTTCAGAATCAGAATCACATAATATTTCAGAAATGCTGAGTGAAATAATGATAGCGTCAGGAGAAAGAGTGAGTCATCTTGAAGTGAAGACGAAGATAGGTAAGTCACTAGCAGATGTGTAAAATTGCTTAGTATGTGCTAAAATTTGATTTACGGAAAAATACTGAATACAAAATTTTTAGAGAGAAGGTTTTAATTTATCATGATGAATTTTCTGCGCAAACAAATGAAATGGGTTATGGCTGTAATTGTTGTTGCCTTTCTGCTTTCCACGTTCCTTATGTACGAAGGCAGAAGCACAAGGCGTACACCTGAGAGAAATGCAGACGGAACGATGAGCGACTATGAAGTTGCACAGATAAACGGACGTTCATTAATGCGTTCGGAACTTGAAAGAAGAGTTCGTGAATACCTGAGCAATTACAATTCAAGAAGTGCTGAGAATTTGGACATGCCATCAATATATCAGACAGTGTTGAATCAGGCGATTCTTGAATTACAGCTCGTGAAGGAAGTTGATGAAAGCGGAATTCGTGTATCAGATGCAGAAGCGGAACAGGTCATGAAGAATTATGCAGACACATATTTTCCGACAAGAGAGACATTCTATCAGGGACTCGCAAACTCAGGCATGAAGATTGAGGATTACAAGCGCGGATTAGCCAGACGAATTGCAGTTGAACAGTTATACGAGCGTGCAGTCGGAGAAGTGAATATCAGTGAAGACAGGGCCGTAGAATTTTACGACACGATGAAGAATTTAATTTATTCTAAGCCTGAAGGATTTATGATTCACGCTGCGAACTTCAATAAGAAAGAAGATGCTGAAGTACTTCGTGAAAAATTATTATCTGGAGAGAGCTGGGATGTAATCATCTCGAATGATGAGCTTGCTTCACATGACGTAATCAACATTACAAGAGAACCTGTATTCCTTCCGTCAACTGCACTTACAACAGGAGCATTTTCTGTTCTTTCATCGCTTGATGTCGGAGTAGTAAGTCCGGTATTTGAGGTAACAAGTTTTGATTTTGCGGTTGGATTGAAGACACAGCACGTTGATGCAAGCGTAACACCGTATGATGAAGTGAGTGCAGACATAAAGGCACTCTTAACCCAGCAGGAACAGAGAAACAGAGTAGCAGCTTATGAGACATCACTCATAAATAAAGCACAGGTTGTTATTAATGATGAATCACTTTTCGCTCGCAATGCTGTAACATCACCTGACGTTACAATACCTGAATTAACAATTGATGACATAGCTGAAGTCTCAGCGGACACTAAGACGGAATCAGAAGAAGAAACAGTACCTGCGATTGTGAGTGATGAAGTGAAAGAAGAGGAACCAAAACCTGAACCAGTGAAGGAAGAAGCAAAAGAGGAAGTTAAATCTGAAGATGTAAAAGCAGAACCCGAAGCAAAACCTGAAGATAAAACTTCCAGCACTGATATTGAAACAGCAAGTGAAGAACCTAAACCCAAAGAGGTAACTGAACCTGAAGCAAAGACAGATGAACCTGCAAAAGAAGAGGCTAAATCTGAAGATGTAAAGGCTGAACCTGAAGTAAAACCTGAAGATAAAACTTCCAGCACTGATATTGACACAGTAAGCGAAGAACCTAAACCTAAAGAGGTAACTGAACCTGAAGCAAAGACAGATGAACCTGCAAAAGAAGAGGCTAAATCTGAAGATGTAAAGGCAGAACCTGAAGTAAAATCTGAAGATAAAACTTCCAGCACTGATATTAAAACAGCAAGTGAAGAACCTAAACCCAAAGAGACAGTAACAGAATCATCATCAGATGTTAAGGAAGAAGCAAAATAGTTTTAGAGTAACAAGAAGGGATTTACATGGCATCATCACAGCGTAAAGACATACGCAAGATATTAATCATAGGGTCAGGGCCAATAGTGATAGGTCAGGCATGCGAGTTCGATTATTCAGGAACTCAGGCGTGCAAGGCTCTTCATTCACTGGGATATGAAATCGTGTTAGTGAATTCAAATCCTGCAACGATAATGACAGATCCCGAAATGGCAGACATAACATACATAGAACCTCTGAACCCCGAACGCTTAGAGGCAATCATAGCGCGTGAACGTCCTGATGCATTGCTTCCGAATTTAGGCGGTCAGTCAGGATTGAATTTATGTGCGGAACTTCACAAGTCAGGGATACTCGCGAAGTATGGAGTTCAGGTAATAGGAGTTCAGGCAGATGCGATTGAACGCGGAGAAGACAGAATCGAATTCAAGAAGACAATGCAGGCACTCAATATCGACATGGCCCGCTCGAAGGTTGCATATTCGGTTGAAGAGGCGTTGAGCATTGCAGAAGAATTAAATTATCCTGTCGTGCTCAGACCCGCTTACACAATGGGAGGTGCAGGCGGAGGACTCGTGTATAACCGCGAAGAACTGAAGGTAGTGTGTGAACGAGGATTGCAGGCAAGCATAGTACATCAGGTTCTCGTTGAAGAAAGCGTATCAGGCTGGGAAGAATTAGAGCTTGAGGTTGTACGTGATAAAGACAACAACATGATAACCGTATGCTTCATCGAGAATATCGATCCTATGGGAGTGCATACAGGTGATTCATTCTGTGCTGCTCCAATGCTGACGATAAGCGAAGACCTTCAGAAAAAACTTCAGGAACAGGCATATCGAATCGTTGAGCATATCGGAGTAATCGGAGGAACGAACGTACAGTTTGCACATGACCCGAAGACAGGACGAGTGATAGTGATTGAAATTAACCCTCGCACATCACGTTCATCTGCACTTGCATCAAAGGCAACAGGTTTTCCCATTGCGCTTGTGTCAGCAAAACTCGCGGCAGGTTTATCGCTGAGTGATATATCATGTGGCAAATATGGCACTCTCGATAAATATTATCCTGACGGTGATTACGTTGTGGTGAAGTTTGCACGCTGGGCATTCGAGAAGTTCAAAGGTGTACAGGATAAACTCGGAACACAAATGCGAGCTGTCGGTGAAGTCATGAGTATAGGTGCAACGTTCAAAGAGGCATTCCAGAAGGCGATACGTTCACTTGAAAAGGATAGATACGGTTTAGGGTATGCGAAAAATTTTCATGAACTCTCAAAGTCTGAATTGATGTGCATGCTTGAGTATCCGACAAGTGAAAGATACTTCATCATCTATGAGGCACTGCGCAAGGGAGCAACTGTTGATGAGATTTATGAACTCACGAAGATAAAAGCGTATTTCCTTGAGCAGATGAAAGAACTTGTTGATGAGGAAGAATCAATCATCACGTACAGAGGCAAAGAACTTCCCGATGAAATGTTAGCTCAGGCTAAGAGAAATGGATTCTCTGACAGATACTTGGCCATGCTGTTGGACATTCCCGAAAGCAACATACGAACTCACAGAGAGCAAATCGGAATCGTTCAGACGTGGCACGGAATACATGTAAGCGGAACAGACAGCGGAGCATACTACTATTCAACGTACAACAGAACGCAGAGCACAAATAAAGTCTCGAATAATCGAAAGGTTCTCATACTCGGAGGAGGCCCAAACAGAATCGGACAGGGAATTGAATTTGATTACTGCTGTGTACATGCGGCAAATTCATTGAAGAAACTCGGATATGAAACGATAATCATCAACTGCAACCCTGAGACGGTCTCAACAGATTACGATACGTCAGACAAGTTATATTTTGAGCCTCTCACACTCGAAGACGTTCTTAGCATATACAACGAAGAAAAGCCTGAAGGAGTTATTGCTCAATTCGGAGGACAGACACCGTTAAATTTAGCATCTGAACTTGAACGCAATGGTGTGAAGATACTCGGAACATCGCCGGAGATAATTGACCTTGCAGAGGACAGAGGAAGATTCAAATCCGTAATGGACACTTTGAATATTCCAATGCCCGAATCAGGAATGGCAGCAACACTCGAACAGGCACATGAAATCGCAAATCGTATAGGCTATCCCGTAATGGTGAGACCGTCATATGTTCTAGGTGGTCGCGGAATGGAAATCGTATATGATGATGCGAGCTTGGAGAGTTATGTGAATGCCGCAGTCGGTGTAACGCCAGACAGACCCATTCTTATTGACCGTTTCCTGAATCACGCACTCGAATGCGAAGCTGATGCAATTTGCGACGGAGTCCATGCGTATGTACCCGCAGTTATGGAACACATAGAGCTTGCAGGAATACATTCGGGAGATTCGGCATGCATAATCCCTTCGAGACATATAGCACCTGAAGCATTAGCGACCATAAAAGACTACACGAGAAAAATTGCTGAGGCCATGCATGTAACTGGTCTCATGAACATTCAGTACGCAATCGAAAACGGAAAAGTTTTTGTCCTTGAAGCAAACCCAAGAGCATCACGTACAGTTCCGTTAGTGTCGAAGGTCTGCGGGATTCAAATGGTGCCTCTTGCTGTTGGAGCAATCATGAGCAAATTGACAGGAGAACATTCACCATTAGATTCACTTCATGAGAGAATCATTCCGTATTGGGGAGTGAAGGAAGCAGTGTTCCCGTTCAATATGTTCCAGGAAGTTGACCCTGTGCTTGGGCCTGAGATGAGGTCTACAGGTGAAGTTCTTGGTCTGTCTGTTGAGGCAGGCGAGGCATTCTTCAAGGCAGAAGAAGCAGCGAACTCAAAACTTCCGTTAGAGGGAACAGTTTTAATTGCAGTGAGTGATTCGGACAAGAAAGCAATCATTCCTATAGCTCAGAGATTCGTCTATGCAGGATTCAATGTGCTCGCAACTGAAGGAACATATGAAGCTCTTCGTAAAGGCGGAATTGAATGTGAGAATATCGGTTCAGGCAGACCAAATGCAATTGACCGAATCATTAACGGAGATGTTCAAATGGTCATCAACACACCGAGAGAAAAAGCATTCACGAAAACAGGAAGTGATTTGCGTCGCGGTGCAGTGAAGGCAAATATACCTTACGTAACGACACTTGCGGCGGCCAGTGCAGCAATCGAAGGCATAATGATGGTGAAGGCAAAAGGAACAAATTCACCGTCACTGAAATCAATTAAGGAATGGCACAAACTGATTCACGAAGCATAAAATCGTAACAGAAAACTTGAATCCCCTGATACAATTTCGGGGGATTTTTTTAATGGGAGTGATTTAAATTGAAAGCTGATTATCATCTTCACAGTTACTATAGTGATGACTGCAATACACCTATGGAACTTCAGGTTAAACGTGCAATTGAACTTGGCCTCGACGAATTGTGCTTTACAGATCACGTTGATTATTTTTCGTACAGTTCTGAATCATTGAACGGCAGAGAAAAATATTTCCGTGAGATTGAAGAGATGAAGCATAAGTTCAGCGGCATAAGAATTAAAGCAGGATTTGAGTTCGGAATTCAGAGGCATACAATAAAAAAATATGAAACTCTCTTTGAACGTTACCGTGATAAACTCGATTTCGTTCTTCTCAGCGTACATGAGATTGATGATAAAGATTTATGGGCTGGTGAATATCAAATAGGAAAAACTCAGGATGAATGTCACATAGGTTATTACGAAGAACTGTTGAACGCGATTAAAAATTTTCACAACTATTCTGTTCTTGCACACCTTGATTTAATGGTTCGCTATGACAAAAAGGGGGCTTATCCATTCGCAAAGGTGAAGGACTTTGTAACGGAGATTCTGAAGAGAGCAATAGATGAACATAAAGGAATTGAACTGAACACATCAAGCTGGCGTTACGGACTTAAAGATACGCAGCCAAGCAGAGAGATTTTGAGGCTGTATCGTGATATGGGCGGAGAGATTTTAACATTGGGAAGTGATGCACATAGGCCCGATTATCTTTACGCGCACATGAATGAGGCAAGAGACATTCTGAAAAATGAAATAGGATTCAGATATTTCTGCACGTTCGACAAGATGACACCGATTTTTCACGAGCTTTAATGTTATATCAGGTATTGAGGAGTAATCCAGTTATGGCTGTTACGGATTTAATTGGCGACATCATAAGTGAACGTGTAACACTCAGACCAATTCGTCTAGTTGCATCTAGAACCGCAATAATATCTTCAGTAACATTCATGCTCAGGTCTCCGTAGCCAGGACTGAATCTATGTGTCATTTTTTCATTCTCACACAATGAAGGCACAATCTCGCTCTTAATGAACTTGTCAATGCATGAATCAATCATCACGCTTGCACATGCATCAAGAGCAAGACCGTCTAACATATTCTTCTGCTGTGCAATCGAAATCTGTCTGTCAGTTTCATGGCCTAAAGTCGCAGCAAGAAGAATGCATTCATCACCTCCGGAGGTCAGACGAGATATGTATTTGCTGTATATGTACATGTCATCGATCTGAATTCCTCCGTCGAAGTGAACAATATGAAACCTGCCCCACAGGAAACGCGGCGTAATGAATTCCTGAAGTTTTGTGAACGCATTTTGAACAGTAAGAATCAATTCATCGTTATGTGCATCAGGAGGTACCCGCATATAGCGCAGGGCATTGGCTATTGATTTGTTATTTTCCGAGAAGAATTTCATGACGCTTCACGTAAAGCACTGAACGTATTCCGGTATCGATACGTCTGACAACATCAGCCTGATTCATAGTGTAAAGATGAATCCCTTCAACATCACGTGCAAGCAAATCTATAATCTGTTCGGTTGCGTATGCTATTCCTGCTTCTCTGATTGCACCCTGATTATTGCCGTATGTATTCACGAACCTTCGTACTCTTTCAGGCACACTTGCTCCACACATTTCAACTACCTTCTGTATTTGTGCCGCTGATGTTATCGGCATTATACCCGCAATTATTGGCTGAGTGATTCCCATTGCACGCGCTTTGTCTCTCCATTGACAGAAAATATCATTATCGAGGAATAACTGTGAGATTAAAGCCTTCACTCCGAGTTTGCATTTTTCCTTCAGGTAATATAAATCTTCATCAAGAGATTTAGCTTCAGGGTGCTTTTCAGGATAGCATGCCGCGAATACATCGAAGTCATCGCCGTAATTGTCCTTGATGAACGCAATCAATTCTAACGCATGATGAAAATCACCAAGTATTGATTTATCGTTTAGGTCTCCTCTTAATGCAAGTATGTTGCGTACTCC
>CAJOLN010000037.1 GCA_905235395.1 uncultured Synergistales bacterium | reverse complement strand
TTTCTGTTTCAGTCATGTCGATTAATGGAAATGTGATATTCTCACACAAGGAACAAAATTCTTTTGATGACACTGCTCTATTAATTTTCCATATACCATTGACTTTCTGTAAAGTTCCGAATTTTTCCATATTCGTCAGCCAACCGCCGAGCTGGCCATCAGGTTTCTCGATTCCTATTTCAATGCCTGGATAATCAATCGCAACTTTTGCAAGCCATTCATATTGTGAACCAAGCCTTACAGATTTACAAATAGTTTTATATGCTTTGGTTATCTCTTTGTTCTCTGGAAGTTTCTCTATGTCTATTTCTCTTATGGGAAGAAATTTTGCTATGGTCTCTGGCTTGTCGTGAAGTACATTGAGAATCTTTTTCATTGCTGCTCTCTCAATCTCAAGACTTCCTCGCCCTTTGTCGATGCAGTAAATAGGTTCAACAGTTACATTCATTCTCGACAGTTCAACTAATCTATATGTAGAATCCCATCCACCAGTCCAGAAAATTCGCACAAGAGATGTGTCGTGTCGTGTCAATTGTGGAATCGAAATCCATTTTTGTCAAGCCCCCTTTGATTGATTTCATGATGATATATTACTGAATTTTTCATTTTTTCGCAAGCACATAACAGAAAAACGGCCCTCCCATTATCGCCGTAATCACTCCCGCAGGAAGTTCATTCATCATCTGAGCAGCGCCATCAGCAAGACACATCAGGAATGCTCCTGTCATGAACGCATGAAGAATCAAATTCCTGTGAGATGCACCGACAAGCCCGCGTGATATATGCGGAACAACAAGACCAACGAACCCAATCACACCGAATGAACTCACACTCAATGCAACTCCCATTGATGTAACCGCAAGCATGAAACCTCGAATCACTTTTTCATTCACTCCGAGAACATTCGCGTAATCACTGCCCAATGACATGGCATCAAGTGCAGGCGCAAATATATATGTCGGAAAAATAACAATCAAAACTCCAATCCACACGCATAATGCATCATTCATTCCTGAACCCGAAAAACTTCCCATAAGCCACATTACAATCGAACTCAATCTGTCTCCTGCAATCGACTTCATGAATGTAGCACCAGCACTGAGAAACGCATTCGAGATTACACCCGCAAGAATAATTTTATTCTGGCCTCCGTGAAACGAAATTATGAACGTAAGAATCAATGCGCATATTGAACCTGCAAATGCACAGGGCATAATGAATAACCCCGATATGATTCCAATTGATGCTCCAAATGCTGCTCCTGATGCAATGCCTAACGTGTATGGTTCTGCTAATGGATTCGCAAGAAGTCCCTGAAGTATTACGCCTGACACGCTTAACAGTCCTCCAGTTCCTAAAGACGCAAGCAGTCTCGGTAGTCTAACAGAACGAATCACAATTGCTTCTGCCTCATTGCCTCCGTGAATTAAAAAGCGAATCACCTCGTTAAAAGGTATATCCCATTCTCCCGAAGTGATCCGCCAGATTGATACTATTGCTATGAGTATCAGCAGAATGTATCTGTTAGTCCATGAGCGCATGAATCTTCTTCACAAAATCTGATGCTATGTTCTCGTCCTCGCCTAATCCAACAAGATACGTTGATATGTTCTCGTAGCCGTTAGACTTCAATATGTTCAGCCATGAATCAGAATCATCTTCTCCGGCCAGGTCATTATTCGCATGATCTCCTGCAACTATCATCAAAGGTGATAATACGAGCTTCTTGATTTCAGGGTGTCTCTTGAGAGACGCAATTACGTCTTCAATCTCTGGGAATGCCTCTACAGTTCCGACAAAGAATCTTCCGTATGCTTTCTTGTCGAGTGCTAACTGTAAGTGTGAGTATAATGCATTCGCAAAATGTTTCGGTGTTCCATGTCCCATGAGAATTATTGCGGTCTCTTTGTCCTCAAGCTGTGATTTGAATCTCGCAATGAGAATATCTGCCATACGTGCACAGTCTTTAGTGCCGTTCAGGAATGGTTCACCAATCTCTAAATCATCAAATCCGTATTTCCCTTCGAGTGAATCAAATGCAGCTGCGACATTCAGAAGTTCATCGTATTCTTCACCTGGTATGATGTGTGTGGGAATGACGTATACATTCTTGAAGCCTTCATCATTGAGTGCTGCGAGTGCCTGAACTGGATTTGGGATAATCTCTTTTGTCTCACGTGCAATTTTTCTTCGTATTATGTTCGATGTGAATGCTAAACGTACTTCGCATTCAGGGAAATTTTTCTTCGCTGAGTTCACAAGGTTATCGATAGCCTTTCTTGCTTTTGGCATTGATGTTCCGAATGACACAACAAGAATTGCAGTTTTATCATCTGCATATGAGACTTGCGGAATGAAAGTGAATATGACGAGAAGCAGAAGCATGAATGAGTTTGATAGTTTATGCATGAAGTTAAAGCCTCCTAAAAAAATTTTTACGATTGAGATTATACACGTATAGGAGTTGCTGAATATTGCGAAAAAAATTCAGCCTTATCCAACAGGAAAATAAAAAATCGGTGGTCTATAATGCAAAAAATTTATGATGAAGGAGAGAACAGCTCATTGAAAAGTGTACTTGCGGCAATAACAACCTGCAAGCGTCCGCCTGAGATGGTTGAACGTGCAATTAAGAGCGTAGTTGCACAAACATATACGGACTGGGATCTTGTTGTGGTTGATGATAGTCCTTCGGATTATGAGTTCCGTGATGATGTTCGGAAGATGGTCGAAGGATGGAGCGAAAGAGATTCAAGGATTAGTTATGTTCCTCACGATAAGAATTATGGTGCAAATCATGCGCGCAATACTGCCCTGAAAATCGCGAATTCTGCGGTTGTGGGGGGGGGTATGAATTTATTGCATACTTGGATGACGATGATGAATGGCTGCCTGAGAAATTAGAGAAGCAAATCGCGAAGTTCAATGAGAGAGACGAGAGGACAGCGTTAGTTTACTGCAGAAGTTATGTTATGAATGATGAAGGAAAAATTATAGGAATGGAATTTGAATCACCTGGTAAAAAGCGGCCGCTTCATGAAGGAGGTGTTTATGATAAGCTGATACTGTTTGATTTCGTAGGTACATGTACTAATCCGATGATACGTATAAAATGTTTACTTAATTCAGGTGGATGGGATGAAACTATGCCTGCACGGCAGGACTGGGAAACGTGGTTAAGAATAGCAAGAAGATATGAAATTTCATATGTTGATGAGGGACTAATGATATATCACGCTCATACTGGTGAACATCTTGGCTGGAATCCGATAACACAGAGAATAGGTTTTGAGATGATACTGGCTAATAATTGGGATTACATTAAAGGGAATAAATATGCTTATGGGAATTTGCTGATGATGATTGCAACGCAATATGCTCGTAGTGGAGAATACTGGCAAAGCATCAAGACAGAACTAAAGGCAATATCATTACAGCCTCTGAGAATCAAAGAGAACACGAAAACACTTTTACGTCCGTTGTTACTCATGATAAGCCCGAAACTGTTTCAATGGCTCAAAAACATAAAACGTAAACTTAAAGGAGAGAATATAAATTGATACCGACAAGAGAACAGGCACTCGAACTCTTAAAGCAATACAATCAGGAAGAATCTCATATACATCACGCACTCGCAGTTGAAGCCGCAATGAGACACTTCGCTGAACTCTATCATGAAGACCCTGACCTTTGGGGAATCGTTGGAATTCTTCACGATATCGACTGGGAGAAAACTACAAACACACCTGAACAGCATTGTCATCTTGCACCCGAAATGTTAAAGAAGGCAGGCGTTGATGATTCAATCATTCATGCAGTCCAATCACACGGATTCGGAATATGCACCGATGTTGAACCGTCAAATAATCTCGAACGCACACTCTTCACGATTGATGAGCTTACGGGTCTAATCATCACTGCCGGACTCGTTAGACCTTCAAAATCACTTGCAGACCTCAAATTGAAATCCGTCAAAAAGAAATGGAAGGATAAAGCATTCGCACGAGGAGTGAGCCGCGAAACCATAAAGCAGGGTGCAGAAAGAATGAACATGCCGCTTGATGATGTGATTAATGAGACAATAATAGCATTAAGACCCGTTGAGAAATTAATCGGGATGTAACGCAATAATAATTCAGGAGATGATATTTCAATTATGACTGTAAAAATTTTGCTGGCTGATGATCACCCTTTGACACGTTCAGGAATCGCAGAGTTCGTGAAACGCGAAGAAACATTTGAACTCGTAGCAGAAGCAGAAGACGGAGCAAAAGCATGGGAGTTGATTCAGGAATTGAAACCTGATGTCGCACTCCTTGATATTCGTATGCCTGGCATTGACGGCGTAACTGTTGCTCAGAAAGTTAAGAATGAAGGACTGAATACAGCAATCGTCATGCTAACTTCGTATGATGCACAGCAGTACGTGATAGCCTCATTAAGGGCAGGTGCAAGAGGATTCGTGTTAAAGACAGTAAGCCCGAAAGAACTCACAACTGCAATCAACACCGTAGCAAAGGGAGGATTATATTTAGATCCCGAAGTAGCTTCCGTTATGGGTGAACAGGATTTCATTCCCGAACAGTTATCCGTTAGAGAACGTGAAGTCCTCTTACTCGCCGCAAAAGGATTGTCCAGCAAAGAAGTAGCGAGGAGATTATTCATCAGTGAACGAACTGTGCAGACACATTTAGCTTCGATATATGACAAGCTGGGTTCACGCAACAAGACAGAAGCGTTATTGCTCGCATTGAAATACGGAGTTGTAACGCTCGAAGAACTTCTTGAAGACGATTAAGTGAACATAATCAATGTTTTCGAGAATCAAAAGATACTTCATGAGGCCAAGATCACATTTCCTGGCCTTTTTGTTATGCGCATTAATGCTTCCGTCAATCGCAGTAGTCCTCGTTGCTGTCGTCGGCATGGCAAGCCAGGAGAGTGCAATGGAAGCAGCAGTGAGTTCATATGTTCAGGACTTGGCCGAGAGCATGAGCTATCACTTGAGTTCAGACGCAGACATATGGACATTTCAAATTCTAAGTGATTTCTCGCGATTCCCTTTCTTCTCATGGGGGCCTTCAATACCTGGATGGGTAGCGTTAATCTCTCAGGAAGGAAAAGTTATAGCATCATCACCAGGTGCAATGAATATCGCCGCAATATGGAAACCAGATTTTGAAGTGGGCAAGGCAGTTAAAGTTGAAGACAGACAAGGTGCACAGTACACAATCGCAGTATATCCTGTGAAGCGTCCAAGCGGAGGATATGTTGTAACTGCTGTATCATGGTCGCAATTGCTCGGCGGTCTCGTAGGTGTCGTTCGTATATGGCCCGCATTAATCGTAATGATCGCATTATCGAGTTTCTTCGCGATTCGTCTTTTGTGGAGCAGGCTCGTGATTCCGTTACAGTCTCTTGTATCTGAAATAGACAATATGACACTAGGAAAAGATGTTCCCGATATGATTGAAGAAGGAGCAGTGAAAGAAATTAAGAGTGTGCAGAGTGCATTATCACGATACGCACAGGCAGCAGTTGACCGCGATGATTTGCGTAACCGTTACGTGAGAGATATTGTTCAGGCTCAGGAACGCGAACGTATGGACATGGCCAGAGAGATTCATGACGGCCCACTTCAGGACGTTACTGCGTTGCTTCAGCAGATTCACATGACGCTTGAAGATGATGATGTGAATGACAACGCAAGAATCCGCAAGACCGAATCAATAGCTAAGAGTGTTGTACGTGAACTCAGAGCTTTATGTGATGAACTCGCTCCGCCATGGATGGATTTGGGATTCTCTGAGGCATTAACGGAACTCACTGAAAGATTATCACAGGCATACGATGTTCAGGTGAGCGCAGATTTCGATGATGATATTCGTGTGATTGACATTGAGAACGAGAAGATACTTTCACTTTTGCGAATCATTCAGGAAGCAGTATCTAATGCTGTACGTCATGGAGGAGCAGATGAAGTTCATATATCTGTGAGCAGAAATGATGATGATGTTCTCACGCTCGAAATTTCAGATAACGGTTCTGGATTCGATTCAGGACATATCAATCACGAGACGCTGAGAGTAGAAGGTCATCGCGGACTTGCAAGCATGACTGAAAGAATGAGCTTAATGGGAGGAACACTCAGGATAGATTCAAAAATCGGAGAGGGAACAACAATAACTGCGTCTTTTAAGTTATAGCGCAAAGAAAATTAATCACGTATAATCTCGCTATCCAAAAATTTTTTTTATCAATTCAGGAGGTTATGCTCTAATGAAAAAATTTTCAGCACTCGTATTTGTTTTAGTGTTCATGTTTGTATCAATCGCAAACGCAGCGCAATACACAATCACGGTAACGCACATTGTCGATGAAGAACATTCATGGCATAAAGCATGTGAATTCTTCAAAAGGGAAGTCGAGAAGCGTTCAGAGGGAAAAATTGAGGTAAAGATTTATCCCAACAGTCAGCTCGGAAATGAAATCGATACGATTCAGTCTGCACTCACAGGCGGAGGTGTTGACGTAGTAATCACTGGCGAATCAATGATGACATATGTACCTGAACTCGGCATTCTCGGAGTTCCTTATCTCATGACCAGTGACGCACACGTTGAAGCAGTTGCAGGCGGCCCAGTCGGAAAAGAAATTGAGAAATTAATGCTCATGGACGGTGCAGGATTCAGATGCCTCGCTTACTTCGTCAGAGGCCCTCGCAATGTTACCGCAAACAAACCGATTCGTACTCCCGATGACATCAAAGGCTTAATCATTCGTACCCCTGCGTCAACGATTACGGTCTCAACGTTCGAGGCATTCGGAGCAAAGCCCACACCTATGGCATTCTCGGAAGTGTTCACGAGCTTACAGAGCGGAACGATTCAGGGACAGGAGAACCCTCTTGCGATGATTAAATCAGGGAACTTCTATGAGGTTCAGAAATATCTCAATAAGACCGAACATTTACGCACATGGTTATACTTCGCATTGAGTGAACAGACATTCCAGTCATTACCGGCAGACCTTCAGAAGATAGTTGAGGAAGTCGGAAAGGAAATGCAGGTTTATGAGCATGAACAGTTCCTCAAAGATGAAGCCGAGCTTGAAGGATTCTTAACGTCAAAGGGAATGACATTCATCAATGATGTGGATCAGGCGGCATTCGCGAAACTTGCTGACGGAGCAATGAAGAGGCTCATGGAAGGTGAGTACAAGTATCTGAAGCCGTTATACGATAAGATTAAAGCCGCAGAACCCAAATAGAAAACTGAAAATCTAATATGCCGGTGTGAAATGAAAACGCATCGGCAATTTTTTTGCAGGAAAGGAGATTTATCCGTCATGAAATTTCTGACAAAAATATATTACTGGCTCCTGTCATTGCTCGCAGTGATAGGTATGATAGGTTATATCGCCGCTGTCGTGATTCAGGTCTTCAGCAGAACGTTTCTTCCTGTTGTTCCGTCATGGACAGAAGAAGCTGCACGTTACCTGTTCATATATTCAGTTGCAGTAGGAGCAGGCGTTGTATCAATGAAGGATGAGTATGCAAGAGTTGATATTCTAACGTCAAAATTCCCTGAAGGATTCAAGAAGGTGTATGAGATTCTTGTGTGCTTGATTCTGATTGCGTTTGATGTTTATCTTGCTGTGTATTCAATTCCTAAGTTCGTGTTTCTGCGTTTCAGAATGGTCTCAACAGCAATGCAGATTCCAATGCAGGCAATCAATTTTTCAATCTTACTGTTCGCGATATTGCAGGCCGTATCATATGCAGTGAAGATAATCCTGCTTTTATTCGGAACGGATACGAAAGATTTATTGAAATCTCCAGAGGAAGAAACAATCGGGAATTATGATATTGAGGAGGTTGTTCAGTCATGAGTGTAGCCGTCTTATTTGTGAGCTTTCTTGTATTTCTGTTCGTTGGTTTTCCTGTCGCTTACTGTCTGGGTATCTCAAGCCTTCTGTATTTCATACTTGAGAACATGCCCCTCGTAACATTTGCACAGCGTTTCTTCTCTGGTCTCGACTCATTCACACTGTTATGTATACCTGGCTTCATGCTCGCAGGAAACTTAATGAACACAGGAGGCATTACGTATCAGATAGTGAGATTCTGCGATAAGGTTATCGGACACATACGCGGTGGTCTTGGCCTCGCTAACATCGGAGCGTCAATGATATTCGCGGGTGTATCCGGAACTGCGGCGGCAGATGCTGCTTCACTCGGAGGAATATTAATTCCTGCAATGGTGAAAGACGGTTACGATGCAGATTACTCTGTTGCTGTTACTGCTGCAAGTTCATGTATTGGGCCGATAATCCCTCCTTCAGTCCCGATGATTATGGCAGGAACTCTCACAGGAATAAGCGTGTCGAAGATGTTCGTTGCGGGAATCATTCCGGGCATATTAATGGGACTTGGAATGATGGCAGTTGCATGGGTAATATCAGTTAAGCGGAACTATCCGAAGAACGAAAAGCGAGCAACATTCCGTGAGATTCTTGCGTCAGGACGTGAAGCATTCTGGGCATTATTGATGATGGTGATAATACTTGCAGGAATATTGACGGGTATCGTTACACCAACTGAAGCATCAATCATCGCTGTACTTTATGCATTGGTTGTAGGATTTTTCATCTATAAGGAACTCACCATAAAATCTGCAATCATTGTCATACGCGATTCAATGGTAGGTGCGGCAGGAATAATGGTGCTTGTAGGATTCGCGAACGTCTTTGCGTATGTCCTCACGAAAGAGCAAATACCAACGATGATAGCGAACTGGATATTATCCGTAACAACGAATAAGTTCATCATTCTTCTCATCATAAATATATTCTTACTGTTCGTAGGGTGCTTCATGGAGACGATTGCGGCATTAACGATTCTGTTTCCTGTTCTGCTTCCTGTAGTAACATCAATCGGAGTAAGTCCGATTCAGTTCGGCGTAATGTGCGTTCTGAATCTCGTTATCGGTCTCACTACTCCTCCTGTAGGCGTGTGCTTATTCATCACGACATCAATCGGGAAAATTTCAATCGCTCAGGGCACAAAGGCAATCATTCCGTTCTTAATCTGCAACTTTGCAGTTCTCCTTCTCGTAACATATGTTCCTTCCGTAACGTTATGGCTTGTAGGTCTTCTTTATGGAATCTAATTGAGAGGTGAAAATCATGAAAGCAATACAGATAGTAAAACCCAATGAGCTTCGCATAATCGACATGGCCAAGCCCGAAATAGATGAACATAATAACGTACTCGTGAAGATAAAGGCATCAGGCATATGCGGTTCAGATGTAGGAATCTATCACGGCACTAATGCGGCGGCAACATATCCGAGAGTAATAGGTCATGAGATAGTCGGAGAGATTGTTGAAGTCGGAAGCAATGTGAAAACTCGCAAACTTGGTGAACGCGTCATCATAGATCAGGTTGTAGCGTGCGGACACTGTTACGCATGCAGGAAGTCGAGACCGAATGTATGCGGAAATCTTAAAGTTAGAGGAGTTCACATTGACGGAGGTTATCGTGAGTACATGGCCGTTCCTGAAAGTGATTGCTATGTTCTTCCTGACTTCCTCGAATACAAAGACGCAGTTATGATTGAACCTACGACTATTGCGGTTCAGTGCTGTTCACGTGCACAGCTTGAATCAGAAGACGATGTGCTTATCATCGGAGCAGGTGCATTAGGAAGCAGCTTATTGCGAATCGTGAAGCTCTTCAATCCTCACAGTATCATCATGGCAGACATAGATGACGGAAGATTAGACGATGCGATGAAGAACGGAGCGACTGCAAAAATCAATTCACGCAATGAAGATTTAGTGAAGCGTGCGAAGGAATTAACCGGCGGTTACGGCCCAACACTTACGATTGACGCGGCATGTGTGAAGGGAAGTCTGCTCAGTGCATGTCAGGCGGCAGGGAATGCGACGCGTGTTATGACAATGGGATTCAGTATTGCGCCTGATGAGATAAACCAGTTCGTGATAACTTCAAAGGAACTTGATGTTCGAGGTTCAAGATTGCAAAATCGAAAATTCGGAGAAGTGATTCGTCTCGTGAATGAACACAAAGTGAAGCTCAATGGTGCAGTGTCTCATACGTTCCCGTTTATGGAGGCGCAGAAAGCATTTGATTTTGTTGACAGCAGAGACCCATCAATCAGAAAAATTTCGCTGATGTTCGATTAAAAATAAAATCCCCCTCGCAAACTCAAAGGGGGATTTATTAATATCTTAAACGCTTTTAATGTTTCTTTCCGAAGAGAGCAAATCCTGAAAGAAGAATCATAATTCCAAATCCCGTATTGCACCCTCCGCCTGATGACTTGGCAGGAACAAAAGTTTCAACCGAAGTAACAAGATCTTTTGTGAGGTCTTCTTCTGAAGCTGACTGTTTCACAATAAAATTAATCTCCGCTGTCTGCCCGTATGCAGTTGCTTTGATTACCGTTGTTCCCTCTTTGAGTGCTCTAATTTTGCCTGCACTTGTGATCTCTGCAATGCTCGGATCAGACACACTATATGACACAATGTCCATAATCGGTGAAGAAATATCATAGTTGCCATTTCCACTCTTTATGACAAATCCGGCAGGTACTTCATCTCCTGCATAAGCGTAAATTTTTCCTCCGTTTGCGTTTCCAAGTACCGGCAGGCTGTCAGGATTAACCGGCGGAATATATACGATCTGCTTTGTGGGAGAAATCTTCAGCTTTCCATTCTGCACAGTGAAGTACGAAACTTCATACACTCCCTTGTCTTCCCTGTCTGCCCACATGTCGATATTAAATGAATTGCTGTCTGACGGATTAAGAACGAAGAATTTTGCTATATCATCACCGTTGCTTAATATGAAATAAATATCATCGCTGAATGATGTATTTGTTGTTCCAGAAATTTTTACGCTCTGTAAGATGTGTTCTTCATCTTCATCATCTCCCTCTGCTCCTAAGTATTCATCAATAGGAGTTGATGCATCAAAGTCTATTGAACCGTCAATATATTCGCTGAGGTCGTCATATTCATCACTTGCCTTGAGATATTCCGCAAAAAATGATTCTGATGCTGCATCAAATGCCACGTTATATGCTGCTGTTGATGCCGTGTTAATCATGAAGTTCTCAAGACCGCCTTTGAGAAGCGCAATTACTCTTTCGCCTACATCGTCCTGTTGTCCTATAACGACATGATTGTATTTACCAAGCCCCTCGAATGCAGTTACAGCGTTTGACGGGAAAATATCTTTTGCGCTTGGTTCTGATACAACCAGATCATGATCATTATCACCGTGAAGCGCATAAAGAAGTTCCTTGAACCTTATATCATCAGAAACGGTTTTAAGAATTCCGCTGATGAGTGCAAGTTTTGAGGAAGTCAAATTATCAACGAGTTGTTTCGGCAGCCAGTCTATTTCACTGAGACTTACGATATTCTGATTCACAACGTCATCAAAGAGCTGACTGATTTTCGCATCATCAGCCTTAACTTTTCCGTAAATCGAATGGAAAGGAACACCAGGATATCCAAGTCCGGCAAGATATGAACTGTTTAACGATAAATCATTCATTGCCTCGTCTGTATCTTTACCGTTAAGAACAAACAAACTCAGTAAAGTATAACCTCCTACTTCCCACCATGATTTAGCCTGCCAGTTCTGCCATGACTCTGGAAGAGATGAGAAATTCTCAGCGAGATACGAAGCAATAGGAGTTCCAAGATTAGGAGAAGCTATCGTAACAACTCTGCGTACTGTTCCCTGACCGTAAGAATTTGCCGTTTTATTGCCAGTGTCAATATCATTGCGGAGATACTGACGTGCTGCTAATCCTCCTGAACTGTGCGTGACAAGATCAACGCGTGTTGCCTCAAATCCCTGACCGTTAAGTGTGTTCAATGTGTCTGCAATGATATTCGCAAGTCCGTTTGTATTGCTGGATATTAGGGCTTTAGGAGCTTTAGTGTTATCGTAATTCCAGCTTGCTACATTGAGTCCTGCATTTTCAAGTTTGTGCCATACACCCTTATTTGTGCCTGTCAAATAACCGAACATTCTTTCATTGTCCCCGAACGCTCCGTGAATGAGTACAACAGAAGGAGCTTTTAGCGTGAGAGTTATAGTTTCTGTTGTTGAATTTCCTCCGTCTGAAGGAGTGAATTCCGCTGTGACTGTGAAATTTCCGCTCGGATATGCGATCGATGAAGGCCATGTTTCAGGAGCAACTAAGACTGCCGAAACCTGATAGCCTTTGGTAGTTGCTGTTGTGCTGAGAGGAGCTGTGATTTCCTGCCTCGATGTGAAACTCTCAAGCCGTGAGCCTGACACTGAAGGTGATACTGAGAATGCAACAGTGCCCGGCTGTGCTGCCCTGTAACGCAGAATGAGCCGCGAATTTCCGTCAGCAATGAGTCCTGTCCTTCCGTAATCTCCAGTGCTGAGACCTGAAATCATTTCTTCTGTTATTGCATTGCCGTCTTTAGTTACATATGCAGTATCAGATATTCCGTAAATGATTCGTCCTGCTGAAGGCCCGCGTCCAAGTGCTGAAAAATCATCAGCATAAACCGGAACTGTCAATACAAAGAAAACAAACATACAAAATAAAATTTTACGAATTGAATAATTCAAATGAGTACCTTCTTTACTTCAAATTTTTTACATATTATACTTCAAATTCCGTTTATAAACATGAATTTAGAAAAAACGAAAGGTAAAACTCATGTCATCAGTGTTTAAATCAGAATCAAAATATAAGTCGTTCATAATTGCAGTAGTAACATTTGGAATTGCTTACGGACTACAGAAGGCAGTAATCGATAATTATCTTGCTGAAATCGTAAACATGACTCAGTTCGACAGAGGCGTATCTGAATTTTTCAGAGAGCTTCCGGGATTATTGCTCGTGTTTGTTCTCGCAGTACTGTATGAACTATCAGCAGAAGGCATATTCAGAGCAGGAGCGTTAATCGCAATGTCAGGAATGATTCTTCAGGCATTAGTTCCGGCTCAAAGAGTGTTGGTTACTCTCGCAATATTCATCTTCTCGCTTGGTGATCATATGATGTTCGGAATGAGAAGCACAATAGCACTTCAATATTCGCGTGAGAGTCATGGAGGAAGTGCATTAGGGATTCTGAATTCAGCATATCAGTTCGGAAATCTGGCAGGCTATATCATAATTGCAATTGTATTTTTCTTTCTAAGCTCAAAACTGAATCTCTTCAGGCCGGTTTTCTGGTCGTCAGCAATCATGACACTGTTGGGATTCATGATAAGCCTGAACATGACAGGACGAAGCAAACATGACAATACGGTGAGCAGATTTTATTTCAGACGCAAATACTTCAAGTTCTACATGCTCGAAATATTTTACGGTGCGAGAAAGCAAATTTTCTTCACGTTCGGGCCGTACCTTCTCGTATTGTTCTACGGAGCTAAAGCGATGACAATAAGCATTCTCTTTGCAGTCTCAGCAATTGCGACCTTCATATGTTCTCCTCTGGTCGGAAAGATAATCGATAAACTCGGCTACAAAATCGTTATGGTCATGGACACTTTGATACTCGTAATCGTATGTTTCTTTTACGGTTTTGCTCATCACATCTTCCCTATGCATATTGCGTTTATCATATGCTGTGTGAATTACGTTCTCGATGCCGTGATTTCTCTCGCATCAATGGCCTCAAACGTTTATGTTCAGGACATCTCAGACAATCCCGATGAAGTGCGTGCGACAATCTCAACGGGAGTAAGTGTGAATCATCTCATAACGATTCTTATCGCGTTATTCGGCGGCTGGATCTGGCAGACTATGGGAATTGAAACGCTCTTTATGCTTTCTGCGATATTCGGACTGTTCAACAGTGCATATGCTGCGACAATCTGAT
>CAJOLN010000036.1 GCA_905235395.1 uncultured Synergistales bacterium | reverse complement strand
TGCTCCCTCCCAAAGGAATATACACGTAATCCCGAATCCAACGGCCAAGTGTAATATGCCATTTCCTCCAGAAGTCTATTATGCTCAGTGATTTATACGGCGAATCAAAATTCATCGGGAGGTTTATGTTCATCATCAATGCCAATGCTATGGCCATGTCGGAATAACCAGAGAAATCAAAATATAATTGCATTGAATAACCAAGAGCTGCGAACCATGAATCAAAGAATGTAAGCACATTAGGATTCGCAAAAAGATTATTCACGATAGGTGCAATTCCGTCAGCAATGTATACTTTCTTGAAGAGTCCAAGAATGAAAAGCGTTATCCCTGATGCAAGATTATCATAGTTGATTCTGCAATTCGATTCATCTTTCAGTTGAGGCATTACGTCACGGTAATCTGATATTGGCCCTGAGATAACGTATGGAAAGAATGAAGCATACTCTGCATATTTCATGAATGATTCTGTCTTCGCACTTCCCCTGAAAACACACACAATATATGCTGTCTGCGTGAATGTGAAAAACGATATGCCCGGCGGCAATGCACCCATGAACTTGAAATACCCAAGCATGATGAAATTAAACGATACACCGGAAATCAGCCAGAACTTTTTTGAAAATCCCGATTCAATTTTCCTGCTCACGAAGTAATTCACACACATTGAAACTATCAGAACAGGAAGATGATTCAGACTCAGCATTCCGTAGAAGACCAGAGATGAAAGCAGTATCCAGAGAGAAGAAAACGGTAATGTAAAATATCCTGCAAGAACAACAAAAAGAAAAACGAAAATGAATCCGTAAGAATTGAATAACATCACGCTTCCTCCGTTGAATGAATCAAAATGAAGGAAGATGATTCATGAAGAAAAATGTTATCTGCTAAAAAGGAATGATTAAGGCGATAGGCGATAGGCGATAGGCGATAGGCGATAGGCGATAGGCAATTATACATTTCTACGCTCATTGTGTCAAGCTCCTTTGCGAAAAAAACTTAAAACCATGAACATATTATAGCATTTGAGAGTTGAGCCTTGAAATTTAGAGTATAATCAACTCACAGTACACTATCTAAAAATAAAATAAAATTTTTTTGGCAGGGAGGAATTTATTTTATGCGTATGAAATCTTTACATCTGCTTCTTGTCATCGTGTTGCTTTCTTTTGCTCACGATTCATTTGCAGCATCTCCGAACATAATCGAAAATGGTGAACCGCATGTAGGCGAGCAGGTAGTACTTTCCGTTGAGAACATTTCCTCTAATGGATCAGTTGAATGGTCAGTGAGTCCGACAACAGGACAGAATCCCGATCGAATATCACTCAGAGCAGGAGGCCGTGAATGTGCATTTACTCCGCTTGATACTGAACCTGTGAGAGTGGTTGCGTCATTTGTAGACCGTGACGGAAATGTGATGTCGAGCACAGAGAAGATGATTACACCGAAAGAATTTCAGGTTGATGTAGCAGTGGTAATCGAGAGCCCAATAACTTTATGGGACGCGTCGAAACGTTCGGATTATGCGCTGAGTGCAGAAGTCTTAATGGCAAATTCACCGATAAAAGTGCGTGCGTCATTGAACCCTTCGTTTAAGGGTCAGCATAAATTCACTTGGGTATCTGATGCCGCAACCGCAATTATGAGCCAGGACAATGATGATATTTTCATAAGACGCGGGAGTATAGGTGACAGTGAAATATCAGTAACAGCATTCAACGCATCGGGTGTGAGACTTGGAAGCGGAGAAGGGAAAGTGAGCATAACACTTCCGGTATCGACATACAATGACTCGAACAATGACCGTGAAGCATGGCAGAGCTGGCAGAGAGCACAGGCATTATGGGAAAGCAGGAAATATTCTGAGGCAGTAGAACTTGCACAGAAGGCAATTACCCTTTCACCCAGAGACACGGAAATAGCGGAAGGGTTGAGGGCAATGAACACGAACTATGCGAGATTCAACAGAGCGCAGAAATTGCGTGAAGAGGCAGAAGTTTTTGAAAGTAAGAATCAGTTTGACGAAGCTCTGAAGAATTTACGTGCTGCACAAGTTATATGGCCAGTTGATAACGGAGCAGAAATGATTCAGACGGAAGAAGAAAAAGTGAATCAGCAGAGAATTATTCAGCAGCAGGCGAACTGGTTACGAGACACAGCAAGCGCATACGACAACGAGAACATGTATGAAGAAGCACTTGAATATTACGAGAAGAGTATTGCGGTAATGCCGTCAGAGGCAGTATCAGACAGAATAGAACGAATACGTCAAAGACTGACGAAGATTGCAGATGCGGATCGTTATGCAGGAGAAGGAAATACACTTGAGCGTGAAGGAAAACTGCAAGAGGCATTCAATCATTATGCCGCGAGTCTTCAAAGTAACCCTGATGCGACACTGAGACAGCATGTTGAAGAATTGCAGAGCGTGATTCAGAGACGTGAACGCCAAGCCAGACAGTTATACAGGGAAGGGCAGGAACTTGAAAGACGCAGGAACAGCAATCAGGAAGCATTGAAGCGTTATCGTGAGAGTATGAATGTATGGCCAACAGATGAAGCACGTCAAAAGGTACAGCAGTTAAGCAGGAACACGAGACTTGCACCTGACACAGTGATTCGAGGCTCTGAAGATTTCGGCATAGGTACGAAAATTGACGCACAGAAGATGATTCAGGAAGCCGATGAATTATACGCACAGGGAAAATTAGAAGAGGCTTCTGCACTTTACAAGAAGGCACTTGCAATCTCACCGTCAGATGAAATGCGGAAATGGGTAGCAAAACTCGACGCGTCAATCAAGGAACGTGATGCAGTAACTGCCGCAAACAAACAGATAAGTGAAGCAAATGCACTTTTCAAGGCAGGCAAAAAGAAAGAAGCACTTGAACTCTACCGTCAGAGCCTGAATACACACAGGAACGCAGAGATAGAAGAATTCATCAGGAGGCAGGGAAACACGAAATGATTATCATAGGCTTCTGCAACCTTAAAGGCGGAGTAGGAAAGACTACAGCATGTCAGAACATGGCGGCTGCACTCGCAAAAATGGGAAAACGAATCGCAGTTGTAGATATGGATCCTCAAAGCAATTTAAGCGCGGGGTTCGGGTTGAATCTTTCACCTGAAGACCCGCAGGTTTTCGATTTGCTCACAGGGCGTGCTTCATGGGATGACATCATGCAGACCAAAGAAGATGTTGATGTGATTCCAAGTTCATTAAGTCTCGTAATGGCAGAACTGAATCAGGAAGGGCCTTTGAGCAGTGATTTTGTTCTTCGCGATGCATTAAGCAAAGTTGATTCTGATCGTTACGATTACATATTTCTTGATAGTCCTCCGCAATTGGGAATTTTCACGCGTAATGTTCTCGCGGCGAGCAAAAGCATAATTGTTCCTATGGACGGAGGATTCTATAGTCTCGTGGGATTGCGTCTTCTCAGCAGTGCACTTCCTGTTCTCAGTGAAAGATTGAACCCTGAACTTCATATTTCAGGAATCCTCATGACGAACTATAACCCAAGACTGTCTATATCGCGTGAAGTTCATGATGAAGTGAAAAAATCATTTGCTGATGTACTGTTTGAAAGCTGGATACGTCCTAACGTGAGCATAGTTGAAGCGTCAAGCATGGGAATATCAATCCTGAAGCATTCACCTAAATCTAAAGGTGCACAGTGCTACAATGAAGTTGCCGCTGAACTCCTCAGAAAAATGAATGACAGCGCAGATAATACATCTGATACAGCAGAAGAGATTGTTGATGTTGTTGTAGAAATTGAAAATGATTCAGATATGCACGATAAAGTATCTGAGCCAGAGAATGACCCTAATACGGAATCACCAGAATCGCCAAAGCCACCGGAACCACCAAAACCAATAGATGTTGTGGTTGACCCGCCTGACCCGCCTGATATACACACGATAACGGATTCACGACCATATGAGCGAAGAATCAAACAGGATATTATAGATATGCTTCCTGAAAAAGAAAAAACATATTGGGTTAGAATGCTCAATCCTGTGATCGACATCACGAGAGGACAAATTGATATTCATGAACTCCGCGATGATTTCGAGGAAAGCGACAGAGACAGATACACGTTTTATGTCCTGAATGATGAATATAATACCCTATGGCCCGTCATGTATCCAGATCAGATTATTGACCCGCTGAGATGTGTAATCAAATGGGACGAAACTGGATCTGCTGAAGTTTTTATGTGAAAGTGTGAAACAAAAAAACCTCCTCTGTAATTTCGCAGGGGAGGTTATATTTTCATCTCTTCCATGTGAAACTCTCAGGAAAAAATACAGAGAGCCTTTGAACAATCAATCCTGCAATCAAACTCTTCGCTATATCTCCTGGAAGCGGCATCAGAATAAATGACATCAGCAGTGTCTTTGCGCCTAGCTCATTGCCGATGTAATATTTCGACACAAAATAATAATATGGAATCCCAATCGCATATATTAATGCAATTCCAATTACTGCTCCTGCAAACCACGTCATGAAACATGGCCTGTACCTTTCAGCCGTTACGCCTGCGAGCCATGCACCAGGAATAAATCCGAGAATATATCCGAACGTTGGATTTGCAAAAGAACCAGTGAACACAGGGAGACCGATTAACCCTGCAATAACATAAACACATACGGATATTGCCCCATACTTATGGCCAAGCACAAGACCAGAGAGAACTACGAACAATGTCTGAAGTGTGAGAGGCAGCAATGGAGTCGGAATTCTTATGTGTGTACCGACTGCAATAAGAGCCGCAAATAATGCACAGAGTACGATATTTTTTGTAGAGTTCAATTATTGATTCACCTTTCTTATCATGAATACTTCTCCTGAGCTTAACGTTTCAATTTCTCCTTCGTCATTCAAAATCACAAGTCTGCCTCTGTCATCAATGCGTTCAACATGGCCTGAGTGATTCGTTTCATTCTTCATGTACGTAATATCCTTATCAATCAGCATGGAACGTTCACGATATAAAGCAATGAGTTCTGAAGAATTAAGATTATCTGCAAAGTCCATTATGTAATCTGCTGTTCCTGCACATAATTCATCTCTTCCGAAAATAAATTCTTCTCCCTGAAAGATTGAACCTGCAATCCCTGAAGCATAGTCATCAAATTTCTTTGTTGATACGTTTATGCCTATTCCAACAATCACACTCTCAATCTCTCCGTTCTCAAAGTTCGTCAATGCTTCCGTGAGTATTCCTGCGATCTTCCTGCCCCTGAAGAAAATATCATTGACCCATTTAATTTTTATATCGCCTTTTGAAGACGGATATAATTTTTCGATTGTGAGACATACAGCAGCAGCAGCAGCAATCGTTATCATCTGAAACTCTGAAGCCTCAACTGACGGCCTGAGTATCAATGACATATATAATCCAGTTCCAGGAGGAGAATAAAAATTATGGCCATGTCTGCCGCGTCCTGAAGTCTGATGATTCGCCGCGATTAATGTTCCGTGTGATGCTCCTTCATTCATCACAAGTTTTTTTGCATAATTGTTCGTTGAATCAATTTCCTTCAGGCAGATTACACGTGATACTTTCGTGTCAGGTTTAAGGTTTGCAGTGATTCCTTCTTTGGTCAGCACATCACTGAACGATTCAAGCATGTATCCTTTGTTGTGAACGGCTTTGATTTTATGTCCGTCACTGCGCAGTGATTCTATTGCCTTCCATACTGCTGCCCTTGTTACACTGAAACGTTCTGCAATTGATTCGCCAGATATGAATTTATTTCGTGAACTTTCAAGCATGTTTAGTATATTAGTTTTCATGATTGGAATATATCACTCTCAACTAAAACTGTAAACATAAAAAAGTTTATGCAGGTTTACGTTCTTTTTTCTTTTGCAAAAAAGATTTTTTCAAGGTTATAATTATGCGCGTTGATTCCTTTATGCTTTGGAGGGTGTAAAAATGTCATTAGCATATAATATAAGAATTCAAAGAAAGCAGGCAGGTCTCACTCAGATAGAATTAGCAGAGAGACTTGGAATATCAATAGCAACATTAAGACGGTGGGAATCTGGAGAGACTTCACCGAGCGGAACTCGCATAATGGAAATGGCAAATATTTTCGGGATTTCGCCTGACGGATTGCTCTCAAATGAAGAAGGAGCAGAAAACGGAAGAATGTCTGTGCTGTATCCTGCACATGAGAGAAGCGGGGGAATGTTAGTATTTGAGGGAGAAGGCACGAGAATCGAACTTCCCCCTACAGAAAAAGGTTATGAAGTGTTTCAGAAACTTATCGACAACATGATGAAGCGCAGAGGTCTCTATAAAACTAAAGAAGAGATTGAAGCAATGCCGGAATTCATACCCAGACCGAAAAATTAATGCGTATTAGGGCCTGTTAGCTGTTCAATGTTCTGCACAACCTGCGGACTTAATCCCATAGCCTTCGCTAGTTTGTCGAGATACTGCCTCTCTGCGTCAGTATCAACTTCAATTGCCATTAGTGACGCTGAATATACCTGAGCTGCTAGTTCAGGTCTTCCCTTTGTGGCTGAAACTATCTTTGCTGTCTCCATAGGCCCCTGTAATTTTTGCAGGACATAATTCACTCCGTCCTGACCAACTCCTGAACTCTTGATGCTGTTCATTATCCTGTTGAATTCTTCTGCGTCAACTTGTCCGTCAGCTTTTGCCGCGTCAATCATCGCGAGTAATATAATCTCTGCATCATTTGCCTGCTGCTGAGGAGTTGCGGGTGTATATGCCTGAGCAGCAGCACCTGATGATGAACCGCCCATTGAACTTTTGAGTGCCTTATATGCCAGCATTCCAAGTAAGCCCATCATGCCGCCGCCGAGAGAATTCATTGTTGTGCTGTTTGATCTTCCCATTAGTGCACCAAGAAGCGCACCTATTCCTCCTGCCGCGAGATTATCTCCGCCTACTCTCTGTTTCATGCTCTGTCCTGCTCCCATTAGTGAGCCGAGCAAATCCTGAATGCCTCCTCCTGCGTTTGACATTCTTTGTGATGCTGCTGGTGATGAAGCAGTAGTACCCTGAATCATAGAGCCAAGTAAACTCATGAAATCCATAAAAATATTTCTCCCTTCATGATGAAAATTTATTGTCGAAAAGATTTTAGCATGATTAATCCTTTACGCTAATGCCCTATTCAGTTCGTCCCAGTCCATATTACGCGCTGCCTTCTCTATTGCCTCAAAGCGTGATGATTCTGATTCTGGTATTTTATATTTCCTCGCCTGTTCTATTATTCCGTCTATCGAATCAATGTCGAAACTGTATGCGAATTCTTTTATTGCCTCGTAAATTTCGTTGAGTTCTTCAGACGATATTTCAGGAAGGTTTTCATCGTTCAGACCGAAATATTCACTCAGCTTATCTTTGTAGGCTCTGTATTCCTCAAGCAATGCAGGTGTACGTTCATAGATTTGCTTTATGCTCTCGTCTGATGATTCATTTCCGCATTCTTCGAGATATTTTGCCTCCTCAGATAACTCTGACGCACCGATTAAACGTGCAGAACTTTTCAATGCATGAACTCTGATTGTGTAGTTACGTATGTCATGTTCATGAAGAAACTTCTCAATATCAGACGCATTTGAATCTATTGACTGGCAGAATGTACGAAGTGTTTTCTCTAAAATTTCTTCAGTTGCGCAGAACTTCACAGCATCAGAATAGTTCAGGGTCTCTATATTATCGTAAAGCTCCTGAAGTTTCGTTGCCTCTTCATGAACTTCATCTTCAGCTTCATCATGAGACATAATGATTTTTTCTTGCGGAAGAAATTTCATCAATGCGTCTTCAAGGTCTGAACCTTCAACAGGCTTCGTAATGTAATCATTGAATCCCTGACTCAAATATTTTTCTCGTGCTCCGCTCACCGCATCTGCCGTAAGACATATAACAGGTGTATTGAGGTTCATTCCTTCAGCCTGATGTTTTATCGCTATCATTGTCTCTGTGCCATTCATCTCCGGCATCATCTGATCCATGAATATCAAATCATAATGAGTTTTCTCTGTCAGTCTCAACGCTTCCTTTCCGCCTGGAGCAGTATCAATCTTAACCTTTGTTCTTTCTAGTAAACTTGTCTCAACAATAAGATTCATCTGAGTATCATCAACGAAGAGTACTCTTGCATCAGGTGCATGAAATGTTTCACGGTGTGATTTATTTACTGTGCTGTCTTTGAAGAGTGAACCTATGTTGTAGTTCACGGGCACGAAATCAGTTTTTCCGTTATCAATATTCGCATAATTTATTATGTCGTTTATTATTGAGAGTAAACTTTTGCCTGCCTTCTCAACATCAGCGGCATATGATTCTATTTTGCTGTTTGATGCCTCGCGTAAAATCATCTCATTCATTCCCAGAATCGCATTTATTGGTGTTCGTATTTCATGCGACATGTTGGATAAGAATACACTTTTTGCACGGCTGCTTTCTTCTGCCTTTTCCTTTGCGGCTTGCAGTTCACGTGAATGAATATCAGCGTCTCTCATGTTGCGATAGAGAAGGGCTATGCATATCAGCAGAAACGTAATGAACATTGCCGAGAACACGAATGCAGTCATAAACATTGGGTTATCTTCAATCATGCTCTTTATGGTTATGTTCTGGTATCTGTGAGTTATCCATTTATGTTCAAGCTCATCAATCATGCCTTCCTTCTGCATATCACTGATGACTTCATTCATTTGTATTCTGAGTGAATCATTTCCTGCCTTCAGTGCTATTGCTCCGTATACATGGCCTACAGCATAACTTGATTTGAAATCCGTCATGTTAAGTTTAGCAAGAAACATATTGCCTACCTGTATAGGGCATATACCGAAGTCATAAGTGCCTTTCCTGAGTTCCTCGAAAATTTTCGCGTATGAATTTATGTATGTCATATCGTCATCGAGGCCAAGTTCCGAAAGTCTGTGAAGTGATGCAATTCTTTTCCCGTAAAGTTCAGGAACAGAATGAACTTCTTTACGTCCGTAAACTACATACTGCTTTTCTATCGTTGGAAGTGTTGCAGTCATTCTAGGATCATCAGCAACTGAATCTGTTTCCATGTTCAGTATTGCATCTGCTTTCCCGTCTAAGAAATTTTGATTCACTGAAGGCCAGTCCATTAACTTCAAATCAAGATTCATGTGAAGACGGTTAGCTATTTCCGCAATGAGTTCTATATCCATACCTGCATAATTTCCGTTATGGTCTACATAAGAGAAAGGTTCATAATCGATGTCAGTTACAACGTGAAGAGTTTTATCATAAGTATTATGAGCGTGAATCGTTACTGTAGGTTCTGTTCTGAAAGTACCAGATAGGTATAAGAAAGTGAAAGCTGTCCCTGCAAACAAAACGAAGAGGCAGATAATACTTGCTGTAAAAATTTTTCTTTTCATGAATATCAGCCGCCTTAATAGTGTATTGGTTTACCATATTATAGACAGAATGCGCGAAAATTCTTAATGCCTGAAAGAAAACAGCATGATAAAATCATAAAAAATAATCCCCAAATTTATAAATCACAGATACAGTTTAATTAATTTCAGGAGGTGTTCATTCAAATGGAGTTAAAAGCAGTAGGGACTGCCGGAACTCTTGAGTCAAGCGACGTAATGATAACGCTTGAACCCAGAGACAGCGGCGGAATTGATTTAACTCTTGAAAGCTCCGTGCTCAATCAGTATGGCCGACAGATAAAGGCAGAAGTATTAGCGTCACTTGAGAGGCTCGGAGTGAAAAACGCAAAGGTAATCGTTAATGATCATGGTGCACTGGACTGCACGATTAAGGCACGTGTTGAATGTGCATTCTATCGCGGCTGCGGCTGTGATATGGACGGTCGATTTGACTGGGGAGGTGTAATAAGATAATGAGTATACCGAGACCAAAACCTGAGAGATTCAGACTTCGCAGAACGATGATGTTCATGAACGCACAGAAGCCGGGACTCATTAAGGACGCGTATATCTATGGAGCAGATTCAATAATGCTTGACCTTGAGGATGCAGTTGCAGAGAATCAGAAAGACAGCGCAAGGTTCTCACTGTATCACGCACTGAAGGAAATTGATTACGGCAACACTGAAGTTATCGTTCGCATTAACGGACTTGATACCCCTCACTGGAAAGAAGACATTCGTGTTTGCGTTGCAGGAGGCTGTGACGGAATCAGAATCGCGAAGACAGAATCAGCACATGATGTACAGGTTGTAGATGAAGCAGTAACGGAAGCAGAGAAAGAATTCGGTGTTGAAGTCGGACGTACATTATTAATGGCAGCACTCGAAAGCCCCAAAGGTGTATTGAATGCAGTTGAAATATGCCAGGCATCACCGAGATTATTCGGAGTAGCATTATCTGGCGGAGATTACAGAAAGTGTATGCAGGTGAAAGTTATTCCCGGCGGAATCGAAATGTTATTTGCGAGAGGCTTCATGCTCAATGCGGCACGTGCGGCAGGAATTCAATGCTTCGATACGGTCTTCACGAATTTAAACGATGATGAAGGCTTCCGTGCAGAAGTGAAACAGAATGTAGAAATGGGATTTGACGGCAAATCATTAATCAACCCGAAGCAGATTCAGATAGTACATGAGATGCTTGCACCGACACAGAAAGAAATTGCAGAGGCAGAAAAAATTGTACGTGCGTTCCGTGAACATGCAAGCGAGGGAGTTGGAGTATTCACGCTCGACAACGGAAAGATGATAGACATAGCTTTTGTCCCTGGTGCTGAGAGAGTAATCAAATTAGCAAAAGCCAGCGGAATATATGAGGGGGATCTTTAAAGATGAAAAACGCAGTAGGAAGAGAGATACCCGAAGAAGCATTAGCAGTAGAGTTAAAGAATGGCAGAAAGTATGAGCCGTATCAGGGTAAAGGTTACCGTGACGGCAAGTACATAAAGAAAGCAGGCCCTACGAGCAAAATTTACCAGAAGCCACAGGAAAGCAAATTACTTCCTTCAATACGTGATGCAATAATCGCAACAGGACTCAAAGACGGAATGACAGTATCGTTCCATCATCATTTCAGAGACGGAGATTATATCGTGAACATGGTGATGAAGGAAATCGTGGACTTGGGCATAAAGGACATAACGATAGCGGCCTCAAGTTTAGGTTCTGCGCATGATCCAATAGCGGATTACATTGAACAGGGAATAGTAACGGGAATTCAGACATCAGGAATTCGCGGCAGAATGGGCGATGTTGTCTCACACGGAAAACTGAAGACACCTGCAATACTTCGTTCACATGGCGGTCGTGTCCGTGCAGTTGAAGAGGGCGATGTGCATATTGATGTTGCGTTCATAGGAGCACCAACATCGGACGAGTACGGGAATGCCCGTGCACTTGGAGGAAAAGGTGATTGCGGAGTTTTGTCTTATGCAGTTCCAGATTCAGAATATGCAGACAAAGTTGTAGTCATAACAGATACACTTGTACCATATCCGAATTTTCCGCCGAGCATACACGGAGTGAATGTAGATTATGTAGTGAAGGTTGATGAGATAGGCAACCCGAAGAAAATTGCAAGTGCAGCCGCAAGAATGACACAGAACCCCAGAGACCTCATGATGGCGGAGAACACAGCAAAAGTTATCGCTGCATGTCCGTGGTTCAAAGAGGGATTCAGTTTTCAGACAGGAGCAGGCGGGCCTTCATTGGCGGTGAACAGATTCCTTGAGCCTTTAATGGACGAGAAGGGAATCAAAATGGCGTGGGCAATCGGAGGAATAACAGGACCGATATGTGAGTTACAGCGTAAGGGCAAAGTCGGAAAGATTATTGACGTTCAAGATTTCGATGTTGCGGCAATCGAAGACATTCGCACGAATCCGAATCACTTTGAGATGACAGCAAGTGAGTATGCGAACCCTGCGAACAAAGGAGCGTTCGTGAATAAACTTGATTTCGTTGTACTTGCTGCACTTGAGGTTGATATAGACTTCAACGTGAACGTCATTACAGGTTCAGACGGTGTGTTACGCGGTGCACCTGGCGGACATCCAGATACAGCGGAGGGTGCGAAGTGCTGTGTGATAGTTACGCCTTTAACACGCGGACGTATGGCAACAATCTGCGAGCATGTAGTTACAGTTACGACACCAGGCGATTGCGTTGATGTTGTTGTTACGGATTACGGGACTGCGGTGAATCCAGCACGAAAGGACATCATTGAGGCACTTGATAAGGCAGGGATAAAGCATGTACCCATTAAGGAGCTTCAGGAGAAGGCATATTCGCTTGTGGGTAAGCCAGATGATTTGCAGTGGAAGGATAAAGTAGTAGCGATTCTTGAGGCACGCGACGGAACGATACTTGATGTAGTGCGGGAGATTAAGCCCTACGAAAATTAGAGTATAATTACAATTCAGCTCCCTTCTTGAAAATTTCGGGAGGGAGCTTTTAATTTCAGGAGGTTTAGAAATGGATAACAGCAAATACATAAAGTGCATGGGTAAATATATTCTTGACGGCAAAGAATACGAATACCCAATTTATGACACAAGTACGCCGGAAGGTAAACGTGCGTGGATTGATGCTACATACGGTTCAATTGATGATGAGACATTCGTGAGACCTGTGGATTTCTATGAGGACTTCTACAACAAACACAAAGATGAAATATTATCTCGACAGTAATATCTGCATATTCTACCTGCGAGGGCGGAATATCGAATTGCGCAATAAAGTTGACTCGTTTGATAAGGCACTCATCAAAATACCTGCGGTAGTGAAAGGTGAACTCCTCACGGGAGCGATGAAGAGTGCCAGACGAGACAAAAATATTAATGAAGTTTTAGCATTTCTTGGACAGTTCGAGATTGTTCCGTTTGATGATGCTTCTGCATGGACTTACGGTGAAATAAAATCTGCGTTGGAACTCAAAGGTCAGCCTATAGGTTACAACGACACAATAATAGCCGCTACAGTTCTTGCGCATAATGGAATATTAATCACGAACAACACAAGTGAATTCATGCGTATAGAAGGTCTTGAATGTGTTGATTGGACACAGGAATAATGAACTCCCTCGTAAATATAGCGGGGGAGTTTTTCATGTCAACGTCCTGGAAGCAACTTTCGTATTCTTCTGTAAACGTAACGCCCTGCCCTGAACATGAAGCCTATCATTGGAATCTTTGCTATTCTCTCAAATTTTTTGTGTCGTCTATATCTTTCATGTGCTTCTGGAGGCAGCAGCCAGCCCATACCTCTGTCAATTTTCAACTGGCATGGATGACATCTTCCACAAGGTTTTCACCTATGTTTACAAGATCGCACGAGCATATTATCATCTGCTCATCGCCGCTTGTAACAGCAAGCGCTGTAACTGTAATCGGTGTTTCAACATACTCCGAAACTCTTTCCACAAACTGCCCTGCGAGCGCTATTTTTTTGTCTGGCGTTATGCTTACCTCCGACCATCCAACATTTAATTTTTCCATATTCTTATCTCTCCTATCCTATTATAAAGCGATTAACATCAATGTCATCCACAGTATTTTTCCAAAACTATGGTATTATCTTTTTCTATTAATTTATATAATCTTGCTCTTTCTAACCCCGCAGTATTTGGAGAATGCATTACAAATATCGTTTCATCATCCTTGGATTTAAAAATCATTCCATGACCGCCATCACCATCTATAATCGGATTTGAAACAACACTCCAATTTCCGTCTATATCTCCATTATCGCTTCGCGACACAACTTCCATATATCCATTCTTATTAAAGCTTGACCATATACATATAAGCTCACCGTTTTTACAACGATAAAGATATGGTCCATCAGTAACCTTTGACTCTCTCCCCTTAATTGCATCGACAACCTCTTTGTGATCAGATGCTTTCCAAAAAACCCTCGGTTGACTTTTTGCACTCTTTAAATCTTCTGACAGC
>CAJOLN010000035.1 GCA_905235395.1 uncultured Synergistales bacterium | reverse complement strand
CGTATAAATCACTGAGCATAATAGACTTCTGGAGGAAATGGCATATTACACTTGGCCGTTGGATTCGGGATTACGTGTATATTCCTTTGGGAGGGAGCAGAGAAGGAGAACTGAAGAAAATTCGCAACGTGATTATTGCGATGCTGTTTACGGGGTTGTGGCATGGTGTAGGATTCACATTCATTCTCTGGGGATTGATTCATGGTCTTATGCTTGCGGTCAATCATCAATGGCGGAGATTGAATATCAAGCTGCCTGCATTGCTCTCATGGTTCATCACGTTTATGTGCGTAGTGTCATGCTGGGTTGTATTCAGGGCAAATAGTGTTGATGATGCATTGAAGATTCTTGCGGCCATGTTTGACTTAAGGAATATTAGAATGCCTGTTCAGCTTCTAAGAGGCAAGAAACTTCTCGTAATTGCGTCAGCAGTAGTTTTCTTCTTTCCAAATGCCATTCAGATAATCTCACGCTTTAAGCCTCGTATCGCGTATGCGGTTATCATTTTCTTTCTTGCAGTGATGTCCATGATGAATTTTTAATTTTTCGGGCATCTCGGATTTTCTGTATTTCCAGTTCTGAGAGGTGAATAGTTATGACTTCAAGAAAATATGTTATATTTGTCGTGTCATTGCTGTATGCGTTTATGCTTCTGAATCTTGTGCTGTGGCATTCAATCGTTAAAGTGTCATTTACTCAGAAAGATTTGAACCGTATCGGAAGTTTCATCAGCACAGAAGCATTGACGAAGAATGTGAAATATACGAAGCATCATACAAGTCTCAGAGAATATATCACTTCAGGAAAGAATGAATCATTTGATGTGATTACTATGGGAGATTCATTCACGAACGGAGGAGGATATGCTTACTATCAGGATTATCTGACAAGTCATTACGGCCTTAAGATTTTGAATGCAAGCATTAGCGGAAACTGTATTGAAGATTTGTACATATTCATTAAAGCTGGAGTGATTGATAATGTCAGGCCTAAGGCAGTTGTTCTTGAGAGCGTAGAGCGAGGTGTGCAGGGTATTATGGGTATCAGAGAAATAGATTCGGGATTCATGACGAATGAAAAAGCAAAAAGGTTAGTGCAGAACATAGGAATGAAACAAAATACTAAGCAATTATCTTCTGGGTTATTGCCGCCCTTAGCCTTTAATGCAAACATGAACTTCATCTATAATAAGCTGTATCACATCATGAATCCTGAACGCTTAAGTTCATTTGTATATATCACTGAACTAAACCGGAATTTTTTCACGAATCCAGGTTATGAACATACGCTCCTGCATTATTGTGATGATTTGCTTTATCTTAATTCTCCTGTTAATGCAGAGATGGTAAACAGGAATCTCAACAATGCTGCAAGTATTCTTAAAGAGAAGAACATTCAGCTAATCTTCTTTGTTGGTGTGGATAAATATGATTTGTACTACCCCTACATCATCAATCATAACGGCAGACCTGAGAATCAATACTTTCATGATATGCGCAGAATCTCACCGAAGGATTATGTATTCATAGACACGATGAAGATATTCCGTGAAGCATTAGAACACGATGAAAAAGATATATACTGGTTCGGCGATACTCATTGGTCATGGAAAGGAATGCAATTGTTCTGTGATGAACTTGTGAAGTATTTTAACTGGTTGAATTAAGCATTACAGTTAAGATAAAATTTAAGCACGTAAATTTTCAATCACAATTTTCACAAAGGAGGCAATATTTTTTCATGGCCGGAAACATTCGACATGGTGTATCTCCAATCACAGACTATGACATCTACATGTTCAAGCAGGGCACGCATTACCGTCTTTATGAGAAGATGGGAGCACAGAAATTCGTTGATGAGTCCGACGGAGCAGAAGGAGTAGCATTCAGTGTGTGGGCACCTAATGCACAGGAAGTGAGTGTTGTGGGAAACTTCAACAACTGGAATCCAGCAACACACCCATTAGCGGCAAGGTGGGACGGTTCAGGAATATGGGAGGGATTCGTTCCTGGTCTAAAGAAATGGGAACTGTATAAATTCCATATCAAGAACTCACACGGTGAATACAAAGATAAAATGGATCCGTTCTCACGACTCTTTGAAGTTCCTCCTCGAACATCATCAATAGTTCACTGGCCCGAATACGAATGGGGAGATTCAGAGTGGCTTGCGAAACGCGGTGAACGAATGAACATGTCAGCACCTTTGAGTGTCTATGAGGTTCATATGGGATCATGGCGAAGGCATTGGGACGATGGACTTTCACTTTCGTATCGTGAAATGGCAGATGAACTTCCTGATTACTGTGCGGATATGGGATTCAATGCAGTAGAATTTCTGCCGGTAATGGAACACCCGTTCTATGGTTCATGGGGCTATCAGACACTCGGATATTTTGCTCCGACATGCAGGTACGGAACACCTGAAGACCTTATGAAGCTGATTGATGAATGCCACAAGAAAGGCATCGCAGTGATTCTTGATTTTGTTCCGAGTCATTTCCCAACAGATGACTTCGGACTTGCACGCTATGACGGAACAGCATTGTATGAACATGAAGACCCACGCAAAGGTTATCATCCAGATTGGGGAAGTTACATCTTCAATTACGGACGCAATGAAGTACGTAGCTTTTTGATTTCGAGTGCTGCATTCTGGGTTGATCAGTATCATGCTGACGGTCTGAGAATCGACGCAGTAGCCTCAATGTTATATCTCGATTACTCACGTAAAAACGGCGAATGGATTCCCAACATCTATGGCGGACGTGAAAACCTCGAAGCGATTTCATTACTTCGTGATATGAACAGCGAATTGTTCGGCAGGTTCGGAACGATTCAGACGGTTGCAGAAGAGAGTACTGACTGGCCTATGGTAACACGTCCTGTATTCTTGGGAGGCTTAGGCTTCGGAATGAAATGGAATATGGGCTGGATGCATGACACGTTAGACTATATGAGCCTTGAACCTATTTATCGTTCATGGCATCAGAATCAATTAACGTTCTCAATCTGGTATGCGTTCAGTGAAAATTTCATGCTTCCGTTATCGCATGACGAAGTAGTTCACGGAAAAGGATCGCTAATCAATAAGATGCCGGGAGATTGGTGGCAGAAGAGAGCAAATCTAAGATTGCTTTACGGTTACATGTGGGCACATCCAGGAAAGAAGTTGCTCTTTATGGGCGGAGAGTTTGCGCAGGGCCTTGAATGGAATCACGACTCAGCACTTGAATGGCACTTGCTCCAGAAGGATGACTTCAAAGGGATTCAAAATTGGGTACGCGATTTGAATCATGCATTGCAGGAATACGCACCTCTTCATGAACTTGATTTCTCTCCTGAAGGTTTCAAATGGATTGATTGTTCAGACTGGCATCAGAGTGTTATCGTGTGGTTACGCAAAGGCAATAGCGATGACGAATACGTTCTGTGTGCTGCGAACTTCACACCTGTTCCGAGATATGGCTATCGAATCGGAGTACCGCGTTCAGGATTCTGGAAGGAGATTCTGAATTCTGATGCAGAGAAATACGGCGGAAGTGGAATCGGTAACTGCGGAGGAATGGAGACAGATATGTCAGAGAGTCATGGTTATCCGTACTCATTGCCTTTAACGCTTCCTCCTCTTGGAATCGTTATGTTCCATTTCAGCACGAAGAACGAACAGTAACTATCAGCAGAGAATAAAGAAGAGCCTTGCGGAGTAAAATCTGTGAGGCTCAAATTTTTTTTGTGCGTTCAATCGTCTATAATCACTTAAAATTTTTCACAAGGAGCTGACTTTATGAAGAACTTCATCAAAATATTAATCGGAGTTATCATTATTGCAGGCATATGTTACGGATTGAACGCATTCCGGCAGAAGAAAGAATCAAAACCAGAACCCGAAATCATTCGACCAGTGAGAACAGTAACCATTCAGGACGGCAGCGGAGCAATAACGCGAAGGTATTTCGGAACAGTTCAGGGAGGAAAGAGAGCAGATTTATCATTCAGAGTATCAGGAACGCTCAGAAGTATAAACGCGGAGAACGGAACCAATGTGAAGCGTGGAACATTGTTAGCGTCATTAGACCCCCGCGACTTCAACACAAAAATATCGCAGGCTCAAAGCGCACTCTCACAGGCAGAAGCGCAGTACAAAAATGTACAGGCGGACTTCAAACGCTATGAGAATCTCTACAAGCAGAAAGTCATAGCGAAGGCACAATATGATTCATATAAGACACAAGTTGATGTAGCAAAATCAGCAGTGAATTCTGCGAATGCAAATCTCAAGGCGGCACGTGATGCATTGCGGGATACAGAACTCCGAGCACCCTTTGACGGAATCATAGCGGACAGGAACGTAGAAAATTTTCAGGACATTACGGCCAAGCAGACGATATTCACGCTTCAGGACTTGAGCACTCTTGAAATAGTCTTCAATGTTCCAGACAATGATGTACTTCTTGCGCCTATACCGCAGATAAAAAGCATTCGAGAACTTCAAAATCACCCTGAATTTTTCACAATGAACGCACATTTTGAAGCTATTCCCGATAAAGTTTTTCCGCTGAGGCTCAAAGAGATAGCAACGCAGGCTACAGCGGCTAACACATACCCAGTTACAGCGGTGATGACCAACAAGAATGACGTGCGAATACTTCCGGGAATGGCGGCAACAGTTGAAGTATTCTTAGAGGGAAAAAATAATAACAGCAAGTTTCATGTTCCTACGACAGCGATTCTGAATGACGGAAAAAATAATTACGTTTGGAAGTTCAATTCAAACAGTGTATCGAAAATTCAGGTGAATGTCGGACAGCTTCGCAATGACGGTTCAGTCGAGATTGACGGATCATCTCTCAGGAACGGAGATGTAATTGTCACTGCGGGAGTTTATTTCCTTCATGAGGGACAGCACGTGAGACTTCTTGAGGAGTGATTCGCATGGACATAGCAAGAGCAAGCATAAAACGCAGTACAGTTATATTGTTCATATGCCTTCTGACTATGCTGGGCGGAATTGCGGCATATTTTCAAATGGGCAAGCTCGAAGATCCTTCATACACAATCAAGACCGCAGTAATCTCGGCAGTATATCCCGGAGCAAGTGCATATGAAGTTGAGAAGGAAGTTACAGCACGAATAGAAGACGCAGTGCAGGCAATGGGACAAATAAAACATATACGTTCACGTTCTGCACCTGGACTCGCGATAATCTACGTGGACATTCAAGACAAATATGACGGAAGACATCTTCCGCAGATATGGGACGAACTAAGGCAGAAGGTCAATGATGCAAGTGTATACATGCCTTCAGGGACGACTGTACTCATCAATAATGATTACGGAGATGTATTCGGTCAGTACTATTCGCTTGTAGGTGACGGGTACACGATGAAAGAATTATATGACTATGCAGACTTCCTAAAGAAGAATCTCGTATTAGTACCCGGAGTTGCGAGCGTAAAAATTCTCGGTGAACAGACAGAAGCAATATACATAGAGTTCTCAGCATCACGAATGTCTGCAATGGGAATATCTCCTTTAATGGTATTCGCGGCACTCACACAGCAGAATACACTTTCACAGACAGCAAGCATGACACTAGGCGAAAGGTCTATACGTGTATCACCTACAGGAGCAATATTATCTGTTGATGACATTAAAGATTTAGTGATAGGGAGTTCAGGAGGAAACATTACGCGTCTTCGTGATATTGCTTCAGTGAGACGTGATTATGTTGAACCTCAGAGATTCAAAATGAAATTCAACAGCCGTCCTGCTCTTGCGATTGGAGTATCGACTGTTTCAGGAGGCAATGTCGTTGATATGGGCCGTGCAGTGTCGGCAAGATTGAAGGAGCTTGAATCGTTTCGTCCTGTTGGAATTGAGCTTAACGAGATATATATGCAGTCAGACCGAGTAATATCATCAACAGATGACTTCTTAATCAATCTCGTTGAATCTCTTGCAATAGTTATCGGCGTTCTGCTAATCTTCATGGGACTTCGTTCAGGTCTTATAGTCGGCTTAGTTCTTCTGCTTACGGTTGCAGGTACATTCACGATAATGAACTATACAGGAATAACGCTTCAATTTGTATCTCTTGCGGCATTGATTATCGCGTTAGGTTCACTCGTGGACAACAGCATAGTAGTAACTGAAGGAATGCTTGTAGGAACAGAACGAGGAATGTCTCTTGAAGATTCTGCATCTGCTTCAGTTGAAGGTTCAAAGTGGGCAATGCTCGGCGGAACATTTATCGCTGTACTTGCGTTTGCTCCCGTTGGATTGTCTAATGCACAGGCAGGCGAATACTTGCGGAGTCTGTTCCAGGTTGTAGGAATATCAATGATGTTAAGTTGGTTTGCGGCGATAATAGCAGCACCAGTTCTCGGAAAGTACATGCTGAAGGTCAAGAAGGAAGAAGGAGATCCTTACGACAGATTTTTATTCCGAATGTACAGATCGATTCTTGAATTCTGTCTGCATAACCGTGCCTTAACTATCATAGTAACAGTTGCAATGTTCTTAGCTTCTCTGTATGTCTTCACAACGATAGAGACATCATTTTTCCCTGACGTTCAGACAGTATATTACAACGTAGACTTATGGAGCAGAGAGGGGACATCATTAGCAGGTCAGGAGAAGGTGACACAAGAATTAGTTGACTATCTTACATCACAGCCAGGCGTTAAGAATGTCTCGCAGTTCATCGGAGGAGGAGGTTTGAGATTCATGCTTACCTATGTGCCGCCGGATAACAACACTGCATTTTCTCAGCTCATGGTTGAAGTTGAAGATGCGGAACTGACGAGACCAATGCTCAATAAGACACAGGCGTATATTGATGAACATATGCCGACAGTAGACGGATATTGCAAACTGTTTGCACGTGGAAGCGGATTAACGGAAAAAATTGGAGTGAGGTTTTACGGTGAAGACCCTGCAATACTTCGTGGACTAGCGAAACAGGCGTGTGAAATCATGGAGAAAGATCCATCGAGCAGATTTGTACGAGATAATTGGAGAGAACGAGTAGAAGTAATAAGACCTGTCATCATTAAAGATCAAATGCAGAATTCAGGATTGTCACGTCCGCTGATAAATTATGCACTTCAGACAGCGGCAAACGGAATGACGATAGGAACATTCAGAGACGGAGATAAATCACTTGCGATATACGCGGCATTGATTCCCGAAGAGCGAAATAATATGAACATGTTAAGTTCTCTTCCTGTATGGTCGCAGCTCGCAAATAAAGCTGTGCCTCTTGGAACAGTGTACTCGAAACTTGAAACGGTCTTTGAGGACGGGATCATAATGCGAAGAGACAGAAGCCGTTACATATCAGCGATGAGTGAAGTGAAACTTGGCCATAATGCAGATAAAATGATTGAGAGAATCAAACCTGCGATTGAATCGATACCTCTTCCTTTGGGATATACGATTGAATGGGGAGGAGAGCATGAACTCTCAGATGAATCTATGGCTGGAATGTCAGTAGCATTTCCTCCTGCAATCTTAATAATGTTCATTGTGATGATATTTCTGTTCAATGGTTTCCGTCAGACTATCATAATCTTCTTGTCCCTTCCTTTAATCTTAATCGGTATGGTCTTGGGTTTATGGGCTGCACATATGGATTTGAGTTTCATGGCAATTGTAGGTTTGCTCTCACTAGTTGGAATGCTTGCGAAGAATTCAATTGTTCTGTTAGACCAAGTGAGTGCGGATTTTGAAGCAGGACGAGATAAGTATGAAGCAATAGTTGAAGATGGAATTTCACGTTTGCGTCCAGTTGCAATGTCAGCAGTGACTACGGTACTAGGAATGCTTCCGTTAGTGTGGGATGTAATGTTTGGACCTATGGCTGTTACGATTATGGCGGGTTTAACATTGAGTACTGTATTAACGCTTCTGGTTATACCAGTGATGACAGCGATTGCATATAACGTACCATGCCCTGAAGACGCTTATGACGAAGATTAGCACATAAAAAAGAGGGGGTTGCCTTCCCCCTTTCTTTTTTAGTTTCATGCGTTTAAATTATCGTATATCCGAGACTCTGAGCATCAGAATAGAACATGCGAACAGTTTCCAGAGACAAGACTTCATTATCTTTCCCAAGCAATGGAAGTTTACGCAGAATGTCATATGTTACAGTGATAATATCTACTCCTGCTTCCTGAGCCTGAACTATATTAAGTACCTCGCGGCATGATGCCCATAACACTTCAGTACCTGCTTTCTGATGACAAATATCTGTTGCTTCAGCCATAACAGGAATAGGATTAATCCCTGTGTCTGCAATACGTCCTGCGAAAACTGAAACATAATTTCTCTTTCCAGGAACAAGAGCACTAATAGCTTCTTTAACCTGCCTTATCGTAAGCACTGCTGTAACATTTAACGATACTCCCTGTTCTGAAAGTCTGTGAATCAAATCTGCACTGCTCTCACCTTTAGTGTTACTGATCGGTATCTTGACCACCACGTTAGAGCCAAGCCCAGACAGTTTGAGTGCTTCACGTTCCATTGTAGGGAAATCATCCGAGAAGACTTCAAATGACAGAGGCAGATCTGGTATCTCATGGACAAGTTCGTTCAGGAACGAGACATAATCAGCAACTCCTGCTTTCCTCATGAGAGTCGGGTTAGTCGTGAAGCCTTTTACTATGCCCTTGTGATATTCCTCTTTCATGGATTTGATGTCTGCTCCGTCAGCAAAAATTTTTATCTTTAAATCTTCGAGTTTCACGTTATTAATTACCTCCTTATTTTATTGCATTCACCAGTAAGTGCCATACTATACCCTGCCAGCCTTCAGCATGCGGCGTGATTCTCTCCTCATCAACGACAGGAATCATTATGCATGCGTCTGCTGTTTCACGTGTGAATCCTCCATTGCGCGACACTATTCCAAGAACGGATGCGCCTGCGTTCTTTGCGAATTTCAATGCGTTCACAATATTCTTCGATGTATTCTCACTGCCTCCGCCTACAGAGAAAACCATAACTGCATCATTTGATGTTAGCTTGCTTATCTTGAGCCATTCTTCAAACGTGGTCTCCCAGCCTTCATCGTTAGTCCTTGCTGTGAGTTCTGCTGCATTGTCTGTCGGAGCATATGATTCAATGCCTGCTATTTTCCTGAAATCGTTTACTGCATGTGAAGCATTAGCTGCACTTCCTCCTACACCCAGAATGAACAGCCTGCCTCCTCTAGTCTTTAAGTTCATGAGAAGTTCTGCAGAATGTTCAATGTCTTCACGTGATATGCTCTGTGTAATCTCTTCTGTCTGCTTAAGGTAACTATCAATGTATCCTCTGAAATTCATAGCCTTTCCTCCTAAAGTGAATCAGGTGTTGTTCTTCTAAGCGTGTATATTTCAGGATTCTCAAGGAATGCTTTATGCTCATGAAATGTCTTCCAGTCATCCCAAACCGCACTGATTAACTTTCCTGTTATACCGTCAGATATGTCCGATGCAAGATATGCGATTAACTCTGCGGCATTATGAATCGATGCTCCTCCGTTCTCTTTCTGAGCAATAAATTTCCTGTACATATCAGAGCCTGCTGCTTTTTCTCCCGCATTCAGAGCTTCATCAAGCATTCTTGTGTTCAATGCTCCTGGTGCTATTGCGTTGATATATATTCCTGTGCCTTTGTTCTCAAGTGCAATGGTCTCTACTGTTCTCACTACTGCTGATTTAGACGCGGCATAACTTGAGAAATTCGGCATTCCTTTTGTTGCTCCTCCTCCAGACAGGCATATAATCTTTCCTCCGCGATTTGCGCCTTTCCAGAGCGATACTGCTTTCCTGATGCAATATACAGTTCCGATGAGATTCACCCGAATTGCATATTCCCATTCATCCCATGAATTATTCTCGATTGTGCCTATAGGGCCGTACACTCCTGCACATGTTACGAGAACATCAGGTATTCCTGAATACCCGAACAAAGAATCAATTTCACACGGATTCCCTACGTCAACCTTCTTAAATCTTATTTGCTGAGACTGATTTATTTTTTCACATGAAAGTTTTGATGCTGCTGCTTCAATTCCGTCTATATTTCTTGAACATATCGTTATGTCAGCACCATTATTCACAAAGAGTTTTGCTGTCTCAAAACCCAAGCCAGTACTGCCGCCTGTTATGAGTACATTTTTCCCGCTGAAGTTGAAATCCAATTTATATCATCCTTTCCCCACTGTGTAATATTTTATATTTTCATCATCGGCCAATTCCTTGATGAACTTTCCTCCTTCATCGATAACAATAGGTTTGTGCATATTCTTTATCGAAAGAATAATACCCTCGCCCTCAGTAGGCTTTTTGCTGTATGAATAAATGATGACACAATCTGATTCTCTTATTGCCTGTTCAGGTGAATCTGTGAGTCTCATGATTCCCGTTAAATCTTTTGGGAGAGAACTAATATTTTCGTCATAGGCTTTCACTTGAGAACCTTCGGCATTGAATCTTCGTATGAATTCAACAGCACGTGATCTTCGCAGTGTGTCAGTCCCAGACTTATAGGTCAGGCCAAGTACAGCAATAGTTTTACTGTAAAGAGACCCAAGACTATCAAGTGTTCGTTGATATATCCAGTCCATATGATGAATATTGCTTGAAAGTACTCCTCGAAGCATATCAGCACGTATTCCCTGTTCATCTGATTTTGCGATAAGATATTTCACATCACGTGCTAAAGTTCCTCCTGCAAAAGCACCGCCTGGACTTAGATATGCTTTTGGGCCTATACGTTCTTCGGATTTCAATGCGGCACTCACTTCACGGGCATCAGCTCCTTCTGCCTCACAGAATGCAGCTATCTCATTGATGAATGATATTGACGAGGCGAGAAATGCATTCAATGCATGTTTTGACATCTCTGCGGATTCAGGACGCATCCATATAACTTTTGATGGAATAAGTGAAAGGAGAGGTTCAAAAAATTTTCGACCGTTCTCATCTCTTGTCCCGGCTATTATTCTGTCAGGATTCTCGAAAATTTTTATCGCGTTGCCTAATCTCAGGTTTTCAGGTGAATACATAACAGGAATTTTCTTGCCTGCCTCAGTGATATAACGCTCAACTTTCCTTACACTGCCTACGGGAAGCTGTGAAGAGATTATCAGACCCTGCTCATTGTTCATGATGTCGACAAGCTCATAAATTTTCCCAAGAACATAATCAACGTCAGCATTGTCTTCTTCATCTACAGGTGTATCATAGCAGACCCATACATATTTAGCATCTTTTGTTGCTGCACTCATATCCGCTGTGAATGAAAGCCTGCCTTCAGATATTCCCTTTTTGATAAGCTCATCAAGTCCTGGTTCAAACACAGGTGAGCTTCCGTGATTTAAGCGTTCTATTGTTTCAACACTATCATCAATGCCAATTACAATTGCTCCGAGTTTCGACATACAAGCCGATGTAACACAACCCAGATGCCACATACCAGCAACACATAACTTCATAATAACGCCTCCTCATTAACTGCAAATTCGTACAAGCTCGAACATATTGCATCGGGCTTATTGAAATTCATCATATGACACACATCGCACTTGAAGTTACCGATAAAAGCTGTCCTGAGTTCTGCATTTCTTCCGCAGATAACATCAGTTGCAGAGTCTCCTATCATCCATGAGTTTTTACGATCTATATTGAACTTTGCGCACACTGAATCAATCATGCCTGTATTAGGTTTCCGGCAGGTGCAATCGTGAATCAGAAATTTTTCCTCTGCATATTCGCTGCCTGTCTTATGATGCGGACATAATTCAATGCCTGATATGTTTATGCCTTCTGACTGCATCAATCTCACCAGCTTGTCATTGATTCTGCACAGTGTCAGATAACTTGTCTTGCCTTTAGCAGCTCCTGGCTGATTGGTTACGATGAAGATGAGAAAACCTTTTGATTCAATGATCCTCAATGCATCAGTAACTCCCGGAAGCAGTTCAAGTTCTTCGGGCCTCATTGGTGAATCTAACTGTTCAATGTCTTCATTCCAGATGATTTTATTGATTACTCCGTCCCTGTCGAGAAACACAGCACGGTTATGATTCATGAAACGCTTGAATGAATATCTCGTGAACTCCTCAAGTGATGAAGGTGTACCTATCTCATAAAAACGGTTATATACTTCAAATGCCGATAATTTATGTTCAAGTGATAATTTGTTCTGAATGTCTGCGAGATCTCCTGAATAATTTCTATCCAATTCAGAGAATACACTTCTTGAGAACATGTTTATTCCGTAGTCTATATAGTTCATTTCCGAAAGCCGGGCACGTTTATCATAAAGCTCAATCTCTCCAGCATGATAGATAACGTTGCTCGTGTCCCACCTGTTATGATTCTCAATCACTGTCATCAATGATGTCCGGCCATGCTTCAGACCATTGAGGAACTTTACGACTATACCGAAGTAATTTACGTCCATGAATGAATCACCATATATGAGCATGAATTTATCTTCAATCATAGACAATGCATTAACGACAGCTCCGCATGTTCCTCTTAGCTTCGGCCCGTCAAACGAGTAGCTAATCTCAACTCCGAATTTCTCGCCGTTCCCGAAATATTCCGTTATTTCTTCAGAATGATAGCCAATGCAGAACAGAAACTTTTTGAATCCTGCTTCCTTCATGAGAGTCAACTGATACTCAAAGAATGGTTTTCCATGAATCCGAATCATTGGTTTTGGAATCCTCTTCGTGATTTCTCCAAGCCTTGTTCCTATTCCTCCCATAAGGACGACTACCTGAATATCACCGCATAACTCTTCGCGCATGTCTAAAATGCTGTCCTTGTTCCCTGCGGATCAAACCTGAATCTCACTTCAGTAAGCCCGGCATGATTCATAGCCTTACGCAGCTTTATCTTGTCTCTACAGTAAAACAGCAAAAAACCTCCTCCGCCTGCCCCGATAAGTTTTCCTCCTATTGCACCGTTCTTCAGTGCACATTCATACCATTCATCTATCTGTGGATTGCTCATTCCGCCTGAACGTTCCTTCTTGCGCTTCCAGTGAAGATTCATGATCTCTGCAAAGTCATCAAGCCTGCCGTGTTCTAGGGCATCACGGCTCTCATAACCCATGCGCTTAACCTCGTGAAGATTCTCCGTCATTGCCTTACTGCCCGCTCTGCTTTTATCGTCCTGTTCACGCAGAATCTCGGAGGCTGAGTGAGAATACCCTGTGAAGAACATAGCAAGATTGTCCTCAAGACTATACAAATCTTGACGAGAGATATTCAGAGGTTCAACCCAAACGTAGCCGTCTTTGCGGAATGTCATGCATGTAATCCCTCCATAGGCTGCTATATACTGATCCTGTTTGCCGATTCTGCTTCCCAGTTTCGTTATCTCTATATCACATGCTTCTTCCGCCAGCGTTCTTGTGCTTGTAATATCGCTCTTGTATATATGCATGGCCTTCAGCAGTGCTGTCGTGAAACTTCCAGACGAACCTAGTCCTGTACCTGCTGGTATGTCTGCGAGCGAAGAAATTTCAAGCCAGTTATTACTCATGCCGAGTGTTCTGAATACCTCACGGAATATCGGATGCTGTATGTCATCAACATTTTTCACGTGTTCCGTCTGTGAATATTTCAGCCATATCTCATTGATAAAATTTTCATGAAGAGTTATGTACACATATTTGTCAATTGCTGCGGATATGCAAAACCCTTCATGCTCAGAATAATATGATGCAAGATCCGTACCTCCGCCTCCAAGCGTAAGACGAAGAGGACTCTTAGTGATTATCATGATGTATTCTCCCTCTCTGGTAAACTGAACCTACAATCTTCAATGCCTCATAAGCATCTGATATATCGCCCATCTTCAGCGGCAATCCATGTTCTATAGCATCAACAACCTCATTCCATTCGAGAAGCCACGATGAATCTCCTCTTGGAAATTCATATATCACTGTCTCAGGAGGCCCCATTTCAGGAAGCATTTGATAGTAATACAATCTTTCTGTTCCATAGCTCCCGCCTAGACCCTCAATCATCAGCTTGGCCTTCGTGCAATAGATCTCGAATGAAAACATATTCTTCCATTCTGTGCAGCTAACGTGAAGCCACGATACCCTTCCGTCATTAGTCCTGAGACATAGAAACGCGTTATCATCGACTGGCATATCCCAGAAGTAATTACATGTGAGGCCATTAACATCAGTGAAGTTTTCTCCGAAGAACCAACGAGATAAATCAATCAAATGCACTCCCTGATCTATCAGTTCACCTCCACCTGAAAGATTCGGATCTGCACGCCATTCATGATTGTAACCTATTCTGCCTCCATGACCATAACGTCCACGTATGAACATCAATGACCCCAGTTTATCGTGGCATGTATCAAGCAGCTCTTTTGCCTTCAGCATTGCAGGATGATAACGGTGATTGAATCCCACTTTTACGATTAAGTTCTTTTCCCTCGCAAT
>CAJOLN010000034.1 GCA_905235395.1 uncultured Synergistales bacterium | reverse complement strand
TATTTGCTATTTGCTGAATCTCCCCTGCAAAAATTCGTTTCTTGAATGCTATTTCACTTTGCGAATCTTCAACGCTAAACCTGAAAGCATGATTAACGTTAAGACACTGAAGCCCATAGCACAACCTCCGCCAGATGAACGTGGAATGTTTGTGCCTGATTGTTCGTCATCGTCATCAATGTATTCATATTCGTCTTCGATGTATTCTCCCCAGTTATCAGTGTCTGATACATCTTCGCCTTCTTCATTTTCGTGCTCAGTATCTTCTGAAGTTTCATCATCATCAAGTTCAGGAATATAAAGCACAAAAGCTGCTCCATTTACCCAGTCAACATCGCTTGGTCTGACATAGAATGTCAGGTATACATCCTCGTCAGGGAAGAGTGAAATCTCATAACGCATAAATGCATTATCTATATTCTCTTCCGTCAGCTTACTTGCGTTCCTTCCTATTTCATCATATGCACCGGGCTTTAAATTGTGTCCGTAAAAAAGTACCTCAGGAAATACTCTGCCTTCAAATTCTTCATTCCACTCAGATTCATACGTTATCTTACAGCCTATCGGAACTATCGAGTCATCTGATTGAGCCTTCAAATAATCGTATACATCTTGAAGTGATTCTGTGCCGTTCTCAAAGCCGGGTACCATGAAGGTGATATGAACAAACAACGACGAAGTTGGATCTATCATATAGTATGAAGGTCTCACGTTCGTATTCTGAATCTCTCCGCTTGATTCCCTGTACGCTGAGAAATATGCAATAGGGCTTGTCTTCTTTTCAGATGAGGCTTTAACGGACGCTGGTGCACTGCGTTTGGCTATAATGTTTTCCGCGTCTTTAGCCGATATTATGTCGAACGGGAAATAACCGTCATTGTTTCCGCCTACATCCTGGATTGTGCCGTCCGAACTTAATCTTGCATCATGCACTTCCCTCAAATTAACATCAGGGTCAATCTGAATAAGGAAATAATATTGTCCCGATTCCGCCACATCTGGAACTTTCCAGTCAAATTCTGCCCAGCCTTTATTATTATTGCTTATGGTGTTATTCCATTTCCCCAATGATAACGTATCCCTGCCTATCTCCTGCAATCCTTCTGAGTACATTGGATTACGTTGATCGACCCTTTTAACGTATGAAAGTTTCACGTCAAAACTGCCCGTATCAACAAAACTTGCATTGTATATCGGTAATGAGATGTGATATGTAAGTCCCGCGAGAAGTTTTGAATCAGAATTCAGTATTCCCAGTTCTGGAACAGAGAATCTCATTCCTCGAATTTTCATCGCCGCTATATCATTGGTCTGTGCCGCGAAACTTGCTCCGTTACGCCAGAATTTTGACGGCAATACTAATGCAGGATCAGGATATTTCGCGTAAAGACTGCTGCTCCATAATGTTTGCGATAAATCCGTGTCAATCTGTACCGCTGTTCCAAGTGTTAATGTTCCCTCTCTTGCTACATATGGCATCATATACAATGTATGTCCTGCAATTTCACTCGCCGGAAGCGTGCTCCTGCCTTGAAACTTCATATCAATCGCGTCAGTAGTCGAATGCGTCTGTGAGAATGTCTCATTATGTGTGGTGTACGGCGGTAATGAAACAGGAGAATCTACACTTAATAATGTCGTAATCGCTGATATTGCTTTCGTCAATGCGCTCGGCGTGACTTCCTCATCACTATCCTTCTTTACCGTCTTCGCTTTCGTGAACTCTAATCGCTTTGAACTTGGGCTTTTCGACCACGCTATTGCATATGGGCTGTCCATTAATGCGCCATTTATATTATATCCTTCACCTGCTTCTACTGTCGTTGGATATGAGAATAAATTCCCCTCTTCGTGTCGAGGCTGATACGCTGATAGTGTCAGTGATGTTGATACTAACGGCTTTGGGGTGTCGTACATCGTGAATGTCAGGTAATGCGGACTATTCGGGGTTGCCTTGTTGTTATCCATTCCTGTCCTTTGGCCTTCGACAAACCATTTCGGCAACGGATTATTCAGAATCTCGTAACGCCATATATGCTGTTTCGCATCGTAAGTGTACAACCTATCAAGGTCAAGTGCAGTTATATCCTCCGTGATCGATGATGAATATGCAGTTTTCGTTGATTCGTCCGTTGTTTTATCTATCTTGTCGGTTACTAATTCCATAACGGCATTTGCTGCATCTGCCGCTGCCGCTATTCTCTTATCAAAATTCCCCGCTATATTGGCCGCTGTCGCCTGGAATTGCAGATACCCTTGAACATATGGCCCTGCAGGTCCAAGTACCCCTATCGTTTCCGTCGTTGAAGCCATGTTAGTTGATACGTTGTTATCATCTGACGTTGAGACCTTCTTTGAATACGTTACGCTCATCTGTCCGTTTCCTTCATCTCCAAGAAATCCGCTGAATGAATAGTTGATTGGATTAGGAAGAAGTGCGTCTCCTGTTTGTGGAACATTATCGACATGGTACGGCATTGCCTGAATTGCTACGATATAACTCATATCAGTATCATCAACCGTGTGAACTGGATTGCCTAGACGTAAGCCTTCATCGCAAAAATCTGCCGTGATGACTGCTCCCCTCGCATATTTCCCGCTTCCTCCTACAGGCTGATCAAAAATCGTCTTCCGCGCTTCAAAACCTTCAAACTGTCTCCTCTCATTTAACTTCGTAGGGAATACATACACTCTTCGGTTCATGTCCGTCCAGCTAATTGCTACATCATCTGCAAGTTTTGCTCCGCCTCTCTGTCCAGTTAGAGGGCCTGCGGTTATCGAAATCGTCTCTCCGACATAATAATACGTATTCAGGTACGCTCCTCCAAGTACTCCGCCTAAGATTGCATTGCTGTCTATTCCGCCTAAGTAATTCGTTTTATCTTGCTTCGGTTTTATAGTATTGTAATCGCAGTACCACCTTTCGAGTTGTCCCCAATATCCGCCAGTTCCACTTTTATAGATGAAACGAAGAAGCGCAATCTCATCTTTACCATCGCCGTCCAAATCTGCACGCGTTGCCTTGCATGGCCCCTGCGTACCTCCTAAATCTTCATGTCCTTCTTTCCAGTTTTTGGAATTCTCATCATATTTGAAGATCATTATTCTGAGGCGATTATTATCAGAGTCACCCGGAAATACTCTGTTCACTGTCGCTATTTCCGTCTTTCCGTCTCCGTCAAAATCTCCTGTCATTACATTCACGCACGCTTGCCTGTCAAAGGCTGAAGTATAAGCTCTGGGGCCAGTATGAATGAGAAAGTTAAATTTCTCTTCAAAACTGAAATCTTTTGCTCCCTTGCGCGTAAATGTGTAAACATGAAGCCTCACATCGGTGTCGTCATTTAAGCATACTGCCAGGTCATTTTGGTATCCGTCGCCGTCAAAATCTCCTGTCGCTATTCCTACACCTCGAATTCCATTCTTGAAAGTCAGAACGTCACCATACCACGCATCATTGTCAGAAACAATGTGACCTGAATTGTTCTTCTCGAACAGTCCCACCTTCACAGCTCCTGTGAATGCCATTTCGTTTGTAACTGCTGAAACAAAATATTCCTTGTCTGGAGCACTTCTGAAGGTCATAGTATCAAGTCCCCAGATAATTTTTTCATTCAGGTAGGTTCCAGCGTTTATTTGTGAGTCTATTTTTCCGTCCTTGAAATCTATTAACTGAGATGAATGCCCAATATCTATGTTGTTTATCTCATCCCCCGCCACAAAATATGCAGCTGTATTCTTTGTTCCTGAAGGGCCGGAAACTGCAACCTTCATCATTTTAGCTATGGTTTCTTTATGACTCACCGCCATTTGTCCTGAGTTCGTGATCCCCCCTAAAATATATTCCTCTACTCGTGAACCGTCAGAGCTGATCGTGAATATGCGAGGGCCAATGAAGCTGTTTTTGTCGCCGTCTGGGACTCTCTCCACATACAGCAATGAATGCTTGCGAATCTCCGGGAACTTTGAGCCTGTCGCAGTAGCTACTACGTCGGAAATTTCTGATAGTGCCTTGCCCTTAATGGTAACAGATGATGCTTCACTGGCTCTGCATAATGAAAATACATTGAAGACACAAATAGCTGTCATCAACGCAAGAAATCTATTTTGCCTTTTCATAGCAAATCCCTCCTGTTAAAAAATTGTGCTTGTACATTATATTACATATAGTTTGCAAATATTAATATCATATTTATATACTAAAAAATTTTTGCTTGTTAAAGAATGAATCAAAATGTAGAATTTTATCATCTGCCCAAATTTTTCGGGATAAGAAGTTTAATCATTCAGCAGCCCTCATTTTTTGGGAATATAAATTATAGAATCATCGTTTAGCATAGCAGAAAGGATTAAAAATTTATCATGCAGTTTGTGTTGGCATTAGTTTTCTTTATGGCCGGATCAGGGTTAGGATATGCAGCACTGAGAGCAATGGATAACTCGAAGATAAACGGCGTAAAGAATCAGATAAGCATCATGCTGAAAGAAGCTGAAGAAAATGCAGAGAAGTCCAGACAGCAGAAGGTCAGCGAAACACGGGAAGAAGTGAATCGATTAAGGCAGGAAGCACAGAAGGACATCAAAGAACGTAAAAATGAAATTCAGCGGACAGAAAGAAAACTTGAACAGAAAGAAGAAAACCTCGATAAGAAAATTGACAGGGTAACTCGAAAAGAAGATGAGCTTAAATCAAAGCATGATGAACTTGATAAAAGACGTGCAGCCCTTGAGGATACCATTCAGAAACAGGAAGCCAGACTCGAAGAGATAGCCGGACTTACCAGAGACGAAGCCCAAGAAATTCTTTTACGTAAGACTGAAGAAGACGCAAAACATTTTCTCGGAATGAGACTGAAAGAGCTTGAAGAACTTTCACAGAGAGAAGCAGAACGAAAAGCACGTGACATCATAATAGGAGCAATGCAGAGATGTGTTGTTGAGAGTGCAGGAGACAGTACGGTCAGCGTAGTTCCTCTTCCGTCAGAAGAAATGAAAGGACGCATAATAGGACGTGAAGGAAGAAATATCCGTGCGTTTGAGAGTTTAACAGGTGTAGATCTGATTATCGATGATACCCCTGAAGCCGTAACTCTCTCCAGCTTTGACCCAATCCGAAGAGAGATCGCACGCAGAGCAATGGAACGTCTTGTTGTTGACGGCAGAATTCACCCTGCAAGAATTGAAGAACTAATCGAGAAGGCAGCACATGATATTGATGAAGAAATGATAACTGAAGGTGAGAATGCGATTCTTGAACTTGGCATAAAGAATATGAATAATGAATTAGTTCGCACAATAGGACAGCTCAAATTCAGATTCAGTTATGGCCAGAACGTCTTATCTCATTCAATCGAAGTTGCTCAGATCGCCGGCATCATTGCCGCAGAACTTGGCGTTGATGAAGAAATTGCAAGAAGAGGCGGATTGCTTCACGACATTGGAAAGGCTATAGATCATCAAATTGAAGGTTCTCACGCGTCAATAGGTGCTGACCTCGCAAAGAGACTCGGTGAACGTCCCGAAATTGTGAACTGCATTGCATGTCATCATGATAATCTCGAAGTCAGCTCAATATATGAAGTGATTGTTGCTCTGTCAGATTCAATCAGCGCATCAAGACCAGGCGCAAGACGTGAAAGTGTTGACGCATATATCAAGAGACTTCAAAAACTTGAAGAGATTGCACAGGCATTCAAAGGAGTAACGAGAGCATATGCAATTCAGGCAGGAAGAGAAGTGCGCGTGATACTCAATGCAGGCAAGACTGATGACGGAACAGTATATAAGCTCGCATTCGACATAGCACAAAAGATTGAGGCTGAAATGAAATATCCCGGACAGATTCGCGTAAATGTAACACGCGAAACAAGAGCTACGGAGTTCGCAAAATGATTAGAGTGCTATTTTCAGGTGATGTTGCGTGGCGCACAGGAAGAAATGTATTAGCTGAATCAATTCCCATTTTGAAACATGAATACGGAAATTTTGATTTCATTCTGATTAACTGTGAGAATGCTGCTCATGGAAAAGGTATGACCGGGAAAATTTTCAATGAGTTCATATCTCTTGGTGTTGATGCAATGACTTCGGGGAATCATATCTGGGATAAAGATTTGTTCTTTGACATTCTTGATTCTGATATGAGGGTATTCAGACCAGCAAACTATAATGCGTCGTGTCCGGGAAGAGGCTTCGGAATAATCGAAAAGAAAAATAAGAAGCTCGGCATATTGAATCTATTAGGTCAGGCGTTCATGCCTACAATAGATTCTCCGTTCCATTGTGCTGATAATGCAGTCGATGAACTCAAAGCTAAAGGCGGAGATAATCTCCCAGTGTTCGTTGACTTTCATGCTGAGGCAACAAGTGAGAAGCAGGCACTCGCATATTATCTTGACGGACGTGTAAGCGCAGTTATCGGTACGCATACTCATGTTCAGACGGCAGATGAAAGAATCATGCCTCATGGTACAGCCTTCATTTGTGATGCGGGCATGACAGGTGCACATGAAGGAATTATCGGTGTGTCTTATGAAAGCGGAATGCCGAGATTTCTTACGGGATTGCCGACAAGGTTTGAACCTTCAGAATCACTTCCGATGTTCAACGGCGTAATCATTGAGATAGATGAAGTATCTGGTCTCGCAATGAGCATAACGAGAATACGAATACCAGTTGAAATTGAAAATTAGCGCATAAAAAGTTACAAGAGAATACTGCTGAATGAATTAAAGAATCTCTCTCAAACTTTAATGAGGGAGATTTTTTTGTGTGTGCTATGATTTACATCACACTTTTCATTTTCAAAAGGAGCGATGATTCTTATCATGTTAAAATTTTTGTCGGTCATCTCATTAGGAGCTGCTATCCTTCCGTTCATGTTTGCAAATCCGTCATCAGCAGACGAAGTTAAAAGGCCAGTTGCAAACTTCGAGACATCAATGGGAAATTTCAGAATCGAATTGTATTCAGACCTTGCACCCAACACCGTGAAGAATTTTGTTGACCTCGCAAAGAAAAATTTTTATGACGGCACAATTTTTCATCGTGTGATTGATAACTTCATGATTCAGGGAGGAGACCCAAGAGGCAACGGTACAGGCGGGCCAGGTTACACGATACCTGATGAGTTCGGAGAAGGATTGAAGCATAATGCACCAGGAATTCTATCAATGGCAAATGCAGGGCCGAATACAGGAGGTTCACAGTTCTTCATCACTCTTGTACCAACACCATGGCTCGACGGTCATCATGCAATCTTCGGACATGTGATTGAGGGAATGAATGTTGTTGAGGCAATCGGACACACAAAGACAGGACGCAATGACAGACCTGTAAAAGATGTCGTGATAAAGACAATAACAATTGAGGAGTGAAAATATGAAAGTATATGTATCAAGGAGACTTCCTCCTACAGTAATGGAAGCACTCGGAAAAATCTGCGCATACGATGTGAATCCCGAAGACAGACCAGCAAGCAAAGATGAATTAATAAACGGCGTGAAGAATTATTTTGCGGTAATCTCAATGCTGAGTGATTCAATTGATGCTGATGTTCTCAGTCATGCAGGCCAGGACTTAAAGCTAATTTCAAATTACGGAGTAGGCTTCAACAATGTAGATGTGAAGTTCGCAAATCAGAAAGGCATTTACGTTACGAATACACCAGACGTATTGAATAATGCAACGGCGGATTTGGCGTGGGCATTACTGTTCGGAGCAGCAAGAAAGATAATTGAATGTGACAGAATAGTACGCAATGAATCGTTTGCTTGGGCACCTGAATACATGCTCGGCTATGATGTAACAGGTAAGACGCTCGGAATAATCGGAGCAGGGAGAATAGGTTCAAACTTCGGGCGCAAGGCAATCAAGGGATTTAATATGAAGGTCATATATTATGGAAGGCATAATACACCAGAACTTGATGAACTCGGAGCAAAACGTGTGAGCCTTGATGAACTTCTGAGTGAATCAGATTACATTTCACTTCATGTGCCTCTGACCCCTGAGACCAAACACTTAATCGGAGCAAATGAACTCGCAAAGATGAAACGCACAGCAATTCTCATAAACACATCGAGAGGGCCAGTGATAGATGAGAAAGCATTAGCCGAAGCATTGAAGAATCATGTGATAGCTGCGGCAGGTCTTGATGTCTATGAACGTGAACCGGAAGTTGAAGAATCACTAAAGGGATTGAAGAACGTTACACTAGCTCCTCATGTTGGGTCAGCAACGTTTGATACGCGAACGAACATGGGATTGATGATAGTGCGGAACATTCAGGCAGTGATAGAGGGGAATGAACCTCCGAATATGGTGCGTTTAAAATGAATGTGAAAGACTTATTGCCTCCGAGACCCGAAGACATGCACAAAGGTTTTCGGGGACGCTTATTGATTGCAGGAGGTTCAGAACATTATGCAGGTGCACCCGCGTTGAGTGCATTGGGAGCTTTGAGATCTGGTGCAGGAGTCGTAACGTTGATGTCGTTGCAGAAAGTTTGTGATGCATGTGCGGCAAGACTTCCTGAAATTGTATATTGTCCTGAAGATGACAGATTCAGGTGGAGAGATATAGTTTTTGCACAGAAGAATATTGACGCTCTGGTGATTGGGCCGGGACTCGACAGAACAATAGCGGCAGAAATATTCACGTCTCGTGTATGGAAGGAATGGCCGGGAAAAATTCTCGTTGACGGTGACGGTCTTCATGGCCTCGCAGTATCAAAAGACGGACTGAAGGCACGAAATGATTCAGTTCTCACACCTCATGAAGGAGAAGCAGCACAGCTTTTAGGGATTACGCCTGATGATGTGAGAGCAGACAGAGCAGGTGCAGTACGTGAATTGTCATCGAGGTGGGGCTGTGTGGTTCTGAAAGGACATCATACACTCATTGCCTCTGGTGAAAAATTCGTGCAGGTGAATCACGGAGGCCCTGAGCTTTCGATTCCCGGATCAGGAGATGTATTATCAGGTTCAATCGGTGCATTCCTCGCAATGGGACTTAATGCCTTTGATGCGGCTGTGCTTGGTGCTAACGTTCATGGCCTTGCTGGTGATATTCTTGCTACTGAAGGCGTTGACGGCGTACTTGCTTCAGAGATTGCAGATACGTTACGTAAGGTAATTCACGGACTTCGAGAGGGAACGATAACGGCATGACACGAAAGCGTGTAGACTGGGACGCAGAGATTCAGAAGACGGAAAAGATTAGACGCAAGGGAATTTTCATGAGCGTGCTTAGTTTCGCAATGGCAATTGCATTCATATTCGGAATGAGCAAATCAACAGGAGCAAATATCGAGATACCCAGAACAGTATTAATCGCAGTGATATTTTGTGTCTCTTGCTTCGTATTGAGGGCAGTGATGAAATATCGTTCAAAGAGGCGGAAACATTCAGATGCTTCAGATTGATTCACGTTCAGAGAATGATACACGTGAACTTGGCCGCAGGTTCGGTGATGTCATTGCGTCTGGAATAACTGTTATGCTTCATGGTGATTTGGGTACAGGCAAGACAGTTTTTGTTCGCGGAGTTGGAGATTCATTCGGCATATCTGGAGTACGCAGTCCGTCATTCACGCTCATAAACGAATACGAATCGCAATCAGGAATACGAATCATTCATGCAGATTTGTACAGGCTCAATGAGAATTCAGATGATACACTCGGACTTCATGAATACATTGATGATGATTCAATAGTGTTTATCGAATGGCCGGAACGCATGAAAAGTATTGATTCAGAAAATGTGATTGAGATATTCTTTGAGGCACTGAGTGAATCAGAACGCAGAATCAGAATCACATCACGAGGCACAAAAGCTCAGGAGGTCATACGGAAATTATGAAGATGATTGCAATAGATTGCTGTCTTAAACTGACAGGAGCTGCATTGATGACTGATGATATATTTGATTCAGAACAATATGACTTAGGGCGCAGACAGTCTAATGAACTTCCGCTGATGACTGAGAGAATATTACGCAGACATGATTTATCGTTTGATGATATAGATTATGTTGCATTAACCAACGGGCCGGGATATTTCACGGGAATTCGTGTAGGTGCGTCTTATGCATCAGGGATTGCTTATGCGTCAGGAGCAAAAATAATACCTGTATCATCACTTGATGTGTTAGCTCATTCATTCGGAACAGGCGATCAGGTTCTCGTGATTGTGTATGCAGGTCATGGTTTCGTATACGCCTCATGCAAAGGATTTCTTGAAGCAGGAGAGTATTCGCATGATGATATTCTATTGTGGCTGAATAATAACCCCGATGCAAAGATAATCTCAGATGATCCGGAGCGAATATCACTATCTGAACTCGCAATAATGAAAGTAAAACCTGATATGCATTCGTTATGTGAGATAGCCCGTGAGAAAATGAACTCTGCAATCAGCCCCATGAATCTTAAAATTTCATATTATCGTGCTCCTCAGGGAGTAAATTAATTTTGGAGGTGTTATATTACATATGAACAGTGCAACAATCGGACTAGTCATTGATGTCATTATGCTTGTAATCTTCGTATTCTTTCTGTACAAGGGAGCAGTTAAAGGTTTCTCAGGTGAAATAATCGGTCTTGTAGGATTGTTTGCGGGAATATTCTGCGCATGGAAATTCATGGATCCGGCAACAGATTTAGCAATGCGTTATCTTGGAAACACATCAATAGACCGTACAGCAGTATCGCTTGTATGTGCAGTGGCGATATTCTTCATAGTAGAACTGATATTTGCGGTAATCAGTTGGATACTATCAATACTTGTCAGAGTTACGAGCCTGTCATTAACGGATCACTTCTTCGGAATGATCATCGGAATACTGAAGGCATGTTTTGTGATTCTCTTTGTGTACGCGATTGCTGAAACATTCTCGCCAGTACTGCCGTCAGACTGGATGAAGGACAGTTATACGATGAAAGCTGCATCACATGTATGGCCTTTCGTGAGAGATCTGCTTCAGAAACATGGCCTATTAGACTTCACGAAACTCACAGGCGGAATGTAATGCGGATAAGCGAAAACATATCAGAAGTTTTAGAACTGAGAAAAAGTTTACTCCCCTACCGTGAAAAATTACGCGGCGGATTAGGGGAGTTAATTTTGGATTCATTGAGACCTGCTGAAGATTATGATTCACTATCGAAACGTGAAGGATTGTTGCGTGAATGGTTAGACATGACAGACAGAAACGGAGAGTTCCAATTCAACGCAAATCTTGAAGCAGTATCGCCGATGTTCGTTCAGGCACGCAGGAGCGGAATATTATCAGGCGAGGAATTATTGAAGGTAAGAAGTGTATTGCAGTCTGCGAGGAATATCCGTGAAGGTCTTGCAGGTCTGACGGAGAAATATCCTAACATTGAGACCATGAGGAAGAGTATAGGAGATTTCACTTCTGAGATTGAAACTCTGAATGTAATTGAAGATTCCGGCAGGTTATCCGATAATGCATCACCGAAACTTTTTAATCTTCGTTCTGAAATTGAAGCACTCAAGAAGACTGGCAGAAGAATTGCACAGAAACTCTTTGATGATTCAGACGTAACGAATATGCTTCAGGAACGTTCGCTCTCATGGCGTGAAGGAAGATTCTTATTGCTTGTACGTCAGGAATACATAAATCGTTTTCCAGGTCTTGCAGTTGAACGTTCAGGTTCAGGAAATTCCGTGTACATGGAACCGAAAGCATTATCGAACATCAACAACAGTCTCATCATAAAGACGAAAGATGAACGAGATGAAGAACGTGTTATCCTTCTTGCATTGACGAGGAGCATATTGTCCCGTGAGAATGCAATTACAAACGCAGAAAAAATTATCGGCACATTAGATTTGATGTGTGCATGTGATGATTTGATTCGTTCAAAGCGGTGGGTAATCCCTGAACTTACACGTCAAAAAATTTTCAGGCTCACAGGTGCGCGTCACCCATTGCTGAAGGATAAGGCAGTACCAATTGATATATCATGCGGAGAAAAGTTTTCTGAACTCATAATCACGGGTTCAAACACAGGCGGAAAGACCGTAACCCTCAAAACGGCAGGCGTATTAGTTGCACTTGCATGGATGGGACTTCCGATACCAGCACGAGACGGAAGCGTAATAGGGACATTTGATGAGATATATGCGGACATAGGTGATGAGCAGAGCATAGAACAGAACCTTTCAACATTCAGTTCACATCTTCAGAAGATAATTCACATATTGAAACACTCAACTGATTCATCACTGATACTTCTTGATGAACTTGGAGCAGGAACAGACCCTCATGAAGGAGCAGCATTAGGAGTAGCGATTCTTGAGACGCTGAGGGAGAAGGGATGTATCACACTGGCAACTACGCATCACAATCCCATAAAGCAATATGCACTTACGACTGACGGAGTAGAAACGGCGAGTATGGAATTCGACATTGAGAAGTTACAGCCCACATATAGATTGTTAATGGGAATTCCAGGACGAAGCAGCGCATTGCTCATCGCGAAACGTTACGGAATGCCTGAACACGTATTGAAACTTGCACAGGGCAATCTTGATTCACGAGAGCTGACAGCAGAAGACATAATGAGTGAATTGAATGAACGAAAAGCAGCACTTGATTCAGCAGAACGTGATTTTAAGAGGACGGTTGAAGAAGCAGAAGCATTAAGGGATACGTACAAGGCAAGGGTAGCGGAGATAGACTACCAGAGAGATAAAATCATGCAGGCGGCAGACCGTAAAGCGGAAAAATTCATCGCAAAGGCAGAGGAAACATCAAAGGAAATTATTCGTGAGCTTGAAGAGACAGCAAAAGTATCAGCGAGAAAGGGTTATGATGTGAGACGAAGAGAACTAAACAAATTACGAGGAATAATAGAAGGCAGACACAAGAAGAGAACTGAACGTGAAATTGAGAATAGTCCAAAGCCATTTGAACCTGCACCAGGAGTTACAGCAATGGTAGCAGGAAGTGGAATCGTAGGACTGATAAACGAGATAAAGAATGGCAGAGCATACATGACAGCAGGGCCATTGAATATCGATGTGCCAGTCTCACAATTAATAGCAACGGACAAGAAAGCGAAAGTTGCAATGCCCCCCACAGACACAAGCGCACTAACGAAGGTTGAGAGTGTACCTCCGTCAATAATGGTACGTGGAATGCTTGTAGCAGAGGCCATGCCGTTAGTAGAGAGTTATTTAGACAGAGCATATCGTTCAAATCATCATATGGTGACGGTGATACATGGACGCGGAGAAGGAATATTGCGAAGGGAAGTTCATGCATTGTGCTCGAAGTTGAAATACGTGAAGAGCTTCAGGTTAGGCGGAGAAGGAGAAGGAGGATTCGGAGTAACGATAGTAGAGTTCAAATGAAAACTTTTGACATGATAACCCTTTGACTGTACAATATCACGCATTCAAATTGAAAGGAGATTTTGAACATGTATAAATTCACTTCAACTCTCGCACTACTATTATGCATTTCGGATCTCCGGAGTGCAGTTACATTTTAGTGTACACTCATAAAAATCAGAAAATGATTCGGGGATCTGAGACAATCACAAAAAGTTTCAGGTCTCCGATTTTTATTGCACAGGAGGATATTAATGAAGCAGGTAAAAATTTTCGACACAACTTTACGAGACGGAGAACAATCACCAGGATGCAGTATGAACTTGAGCGAGAAAATCGTAATGGCCAAACAGCTTGAGAAACTTGGAGTTGATATTATTGAAGCAGGATTCGCAATCGCATCACCAATGGACTTCAAGAGCATTCAAGCAATCGCATCAGCCGCACCGAACTGCACAATTGCGAGCTTGGCCCGTGCCAACAAGAAAGACATCGATACGGCATGGGAAGCAGTGAAAGAAGCAAAGAAGCCCCGCATACATTTGTTCTTAGCGACAAGTGATGTGCACATGCAGTATAAGTTACGAATGACACGTGAACAGGTTCTCCAGACAATAAGTGAAATGACCGCATACGCGAAATCGAAATGCGATGACATAGAATTTTCCGCAGAGGACGCTTCACGTTCTGACCGTGAATTTCTCGCACAGGCATTCTCGAACGCAATAGCCGCAGGAGCGAACACAATCAATGTTCCAGATACAGTGGGATATTCAACGCCACAGGAAATGGGAGAACTGATAGCATATCTTCGTGAGCATGTTGAAGGAATCGATAACGTAGACATATCTGTGCACTGCCATAATGATTTGGGCATGGGAGTTGCGAATTCACTTTCATGCGTGAAGGCAGGAGCAACACAAGTTGAATGCACAGTGAACGGAATCGGAGAGCGTGCCGGTAATGCGAGTCTTGAGGAGATTGTGATGGCAATTCATACACGCAAGGATTTCTATGATGCGGACACGAACATTAATACACGTGAGATATATCGTTCAAGTCGTCTTCT
>CAJOLN010000033.1 GCA_905235395.1 uncultured Synergistales bacterium | reverse complement strand
TTCTTCTCCGTCTATCTCCTTCATGAATGATTCACCTTCACATCTCTGTATCAGTATGTGCGAATCTCCTAACGCCGCAATAGATGCCTCATGCGTAACGAGAATCACCTGACACTTTCGCGATAACTTCTTCAATTGCATTCCTGATAGTACAGCCGCCTTCCCTCCAAGACCTGCTTCAACTTCATCAAACACAATCGTAGGAGGAAGCCATTCATCAGGCAATGATAATTGAAGTGCAAGAAGCAATCTGCTCAATTCCCCTCCTGAAGCAATCTTCTCAACACGTCCTACACGTGAGCCGTCCTGCAAATAGAATTCTGCTTCATCTGCTCCGTTTACACCCAACTTTTGCAATCCTTCAAGCCTTATCCCGAATGTTATACCCTCCATTGCAAGCTCATTCAGAATCTCATTCACTCTATGCGTCAATCTCTCTGAGGCTTCAGTCCTCTCACGCCTAATCTCCATCGCAATCGTATTAGCCTTCTTGCGTTCATCAAGTGAACGTGCAGATAACTCTTCAAGCTCCGAATAACTTTTCTCTAACCATTCAAGGCTCTCGTATATCTCATCGCAGTAATTCATCAGCTCATTCTCATCTGGAATATTGCACATGCGCTTCAGCTTCCTCAATGCACCAAGCCTGACCTCCGTATCCTCTCTGAGTTTCTCATCGTCTTCTGAGGGAATCATGTTCTTATTCCTCACTGAATCTATCAGCGTCTCAATTGCAGATTCACACTCGCGAATCGAATCGTCATTCATAAACGCATAAAGTTCATCGAAACATGAACGCACATTTTCAAGCAGGCCATGTTCAGATAGTCCGCCCGTCAACGAATCAAGGCTGTTCTTTGCACGTTCACGCATTGAAATCTTATGTGTGAGGTCTGATAGTTGATTCTCAAGTCTCATCTCAAGTCCCGGTTCTGGCTTCGCAGTCTTCACTAGTGAAAATATCTCTCTGGCATTCGCATACTTCTTCTCTATCTCTGAACGTCTCTTCTTCAATGCTCGCAATTCACGTGAACTTATTCTCGCCTTTTCGTATATCTCATGAAATGAATCAAATACTTCTGTTCTTATTCGCAGGGGCAGACATGCATCAAGCATTGCAAGCTGACGTTCAGGTTCAAGGAGTTCAATCTGTGCGAACTGGCTTTGTATTCTCACGAGTGAATTCACTATTGCGGCACATTCATTCAATCCCGTGTTCATTCCGTCAATTTTTGCTCTCGAACGTCCAGTGTTCAGAATCTCACGCATTATCGTCCTCTCACTGAATCTCGCCTCTACTGTTCCGCGTTCCTCTCCTGCACGTATGAACTTCAAGCCTCCTCTGCTGCCCGTGAGCAATTCAAGCGCACGCACAACACTCGACTTGCCTGCACCACTCTCACCTGTAATTACGTTGAGGCCATGCGTAAATTTCAATTCAGCTTCACGAATGCCTCCGATATTTTTGATTCTCAAGCTCTCAATCAATTTTGAAGCCCTTCAGCAATCCCCAGCCAAGTTTCTCGCGAACTATATCAAGAAAATGCCTGCCTGGTAAATTCACCGTTCGTATCTTCTTCGTTCTCGATAATTTAATCTCTATTCTGTCATTCGGGAACACTTCGTATGCAAGCTGACCGTCCTGCGTTAAAATCAAATCTCGTGATATTCCTCTGGGTATTAAAGTCATTATGTCATCGTCTGAAGCCATAAGCGGACGAGAATACAATGTATGTGCACATAACGGAGCAAGTAACATCGCGTTCATGTGAGGCGGAATTATCGGCCCTCCTGCTGATAACGCATATGCAGTTGAACCCGTTGGTGTAGAAACTATAACTCCGTCAGCAGGCAGTACACAGAAAAATTTATCGTTGAACTGAATTTCTACCTGCAATAATCTGGCTATTGCATTGCTGGATAGAACTATATCATTGAGTGCATACATCTTGTGTGAAGTTGATTCATCATGCAGAAGTGTGCAGTTCAATACACGGCGTTCAAGAACTTCAAAATTATCATTCAATATGTTTTCCAAATCATGCTCTGCGTCTTCGGGTCTGCTTGACGCGAGGAAGCCAAGATGACCGAGATTTATTCCGTGAAGTATTATGTCTGTACCCATGATGTAACGTGCTGCTCTTAAAAATGTTCCGTCTCCGCCGACTACTATTGCGAGTTTTACTGTGTGAAGCCATTGCTCATTATCAAATCCTGCGGTTGTGAGTACACTTGCTTCCTGATGAGGCAGCATGAACGGACAGTTATTATCATTTCCCCATTGCAATAACCTTCTGGCCATGTTCACAGCTTCAGGTTTGCGGAGGTTCACTATCATTCCTAAATTTTTCATTCTGCGTTCACAAACTCCTTGTACAACATGCTTGCCTGTATTCCTTCGTTGTTCTGATACTTCCCGTTCACATATCTCTCATATGGCTTCGTTATCGTATGATAATATATCTGCGCGATTTGTACTCCTGCGTAAATTCTCACTGGCTGAACGCAAAATAATTCAAGCGTCCAGTAACCTGCAAAACCAACATCACCGAATCCTGCCGTCACATGTATACATATTCCCAGTCTGCCGATTGAACTTCGACCTTCAAGCATTGGGATATATCCTTCTGTTTTCGTGTATTCGTTAGTGCGGCCCAAATATAATTTTCCAGGCATTAATATTAATCCTTCGGGGGGAATTTTTATTTTCTCTGTCGCATTTTCTTTACTCATGTCCAGTACTTCATGACTGTATATTAAAAGCTCATTGTGCAATGATAAATTATAACTGTTCGGATTTAATCTCTCTTCTCTAAATGGATCTATTATTATCTCTTTCCCTATGTGATTCTTTATCTCTAAACCTGAAAGTATCATTTAGTCTGTCCCCTGTGAAAAATGAAAAATTACACTGATATAATATACGAAATTTTTATTTTTACACGAAAGGCTCAATCTTTTTCCATGAATGATTATCTTAGCATTAAGGAAGTTAAACAGCTCCCCGTTAATTCAGAGTTCAAAGTTGCTGGCATAATTTCCAGATTAAACAGACGCAGAGACAGAAACAATAATCCATTCTGGGATTTAACACTCAGTGATAAAACAGGTGACCTCGATGGCAAAGTCTGGTATCTCGCCGTTTGGTGGAATTCATCACAGGAAAATGAAAAATTCCCAATTGACCCCGATAACTGCGACCTCAATTTTGAAGGTGCCTCTGTATGCATTGTTGGCAGAATTGCTGAATTCAAAGATCAATTGCAATATAACTTTGAGAGTGTTTATTATCTCAATCAGAATGATTTCCCTCCTGAGAATTTCACTAAACATTCTCCTTTGAGTTTAGATTCCCTCGCTTACTCCTTCCGAAATCTCATCGAATCGATTCAATATCCGCCTCTCCGCGAGTTTGTTAATAATATATTTTTCAAACATAATCTTTGGGATAAATTTCAGTCTTGGCCTGCCGCAGCTTCAATTCATCACGCTTATACTCACGGCCTCCTTGAACATTCTGTTTCAGTTGCTCTTGGTGCTCTAGATTTGGCTAAACATTATTCTGAATTTGGAATACCATTAAACACAGATTTGATTACAGCAGGAGCTTTGCTTCACGATATCGGAAAAACTGAAGTCTATTCTCCTATGCCATCTCCGTCTATGAATCTCGCTGGCAATGTCATTGACCATATTGCTATAGGTCATCATATCTTCATGAAATTCGCTGAACTAGAAAAACTCGATGATGATATCACTATGGCTATTGCTCATATCATACTCAGTCATCACGGCAGACGCGAATTCGGTTCTCCTGTTCTTCCTGCGACTCCTGAAGCTATGATTGTCAGTGCCGCAGATGATATTGATTTCAAACTCAGCTTTTGGAAAACTCAAATTGATTCTCTTGTACCTAATTCTGAACTCACTGATTTTCTGCCAATGATTGAACGCAAACTCTGGAAAGGAATTAGGCAAAGATGAGTTATACCTTCACTGTCTCACTTGACAACGATGATAGAAGACTCGACAGAACTTTACGCTCTATCTGGAAAAATATAACTCTTGGTGAAATCATGAAGGCTATTCGGAAAGGTGACGTTCGTGTGAATTCTAAAAGAGTTCGTCAGCCTGGAACTCATATTTACTCTGGTGATGAGCTTGTTGTCCCTTGGGCACTCAATGAAAGTTCTTGTCACCCTCATGGCTCTTGGGGAAATATTAAAGTCATTTATCACGGAACTAACGTACTAATTCTCAATAAACCTGCCGGCATTCTAGTTCAGCCTGATACACCAAACGGTGACAGCGTTATTTCCCGTGTTCGTGCTATGATCGGCTCAAATATTCCAGCCGCAGTTCACAGATTAGACCGTAATACTTCAGGTGTTCTTGCTGTTGCACTTCATGGCGATTCATTGCGCGCTCTGGAGGATTTATTCAGAAATAGAAACGTTCGTAAATCATATCTCGCTGTTGTAGTTGGTAAAGCTCATGACGTTATCATAGACGCTCCTCTACTTAAAGATTGCAATAATAATATCGTATCTGTCTCTGAGAATGGCCTTAATGCCGTAACTAAATGTTCGTGCATTGCCTCTGACGGCATCTTCTCTCTCGTAAGGCTTGAGCTTCTTACTGGAAGGACTCATCAGGCACGTGTTCATTTGGCTCATGTTCATAATCCCATTCTAGGCGACAGAAAATACGGCAGCTTTCAGGCTAACAGACTTATGAAAAATATATCACGGCCTCTGCTTCATGCTTACGAATTAGAATTTTTTAATGACCTTCATTCTTCGCTCTCTGAAATTGAAGGTAAATTATTCCGCGCTGAACTTCCTGATGATTTTATTAACTTTATCGCTTTAAGAGGGTTTGATTTTCATGAAATTTAAATCTTTCATCTTGAAATTATTTCTCGCTTTACTTGTCGCTTCAATTTTCTATTTTGTCGCTGATTACTTCACAGTTCATAACTGGAACAATACAGAATCACTCATTGTACGTGTCATTGAGGCAGGGTCTGAAAGTATTATTCCACCAGAAAACGAACACGAAGAAACTTACGAAATGCTTCAACGAACTCTCGTTCTGCAAATTTTATCTGGTAATAATGCAAATGAAGTGCTCAGTGTTAAGACCGTTCGATTAGCTGGCGCAGGTGTAGATATTATTCCAGGAAACAGATATTTGCTCGTCTGGGATATGTTCAGTGACGGAAAAGTCCAGTATTCCATTGCTGATGCTTTCCGCGTTCCCTCACTCATAGGCATCATCATCGCCGTTTGCTCCGTCTTTATCGCTCTCACTGGCAAAAGAGGTCTATTTGCTCTTCTGGGTCTTGCTGCTTCTATCATCGTCATTTTGTTCTCACTTATTCCCCTCATCGCTCAGGGTTGGCATCCAATACCCTTAGCACTTGCTTCCGTTCTCATCATTGCTACCGTCACTATTCTTTGCGTTGTCCCTTATGCAAGATTCAGACTCGTAGCTTTGCTCGGAAGTCTTGGAGGTGCATTATGCGGATTTGCTTGCGGGGCTGTCATGGTCTACGTCTGGCAGTTGATCGGCCTGTCTGGTGAAGGTGCCGCTCTTCTTGCCTCTACTCTGCCTGCAATCAACATGCGCGGTCTCCTTCTTGCCTCAGTACTAATAGGATCAATCGGCGCAGTCCTCGATGTCGGTATCTCTATCACTGCCTCAATGTCCGAACTCCTAGACTATGACCAGAATATCCCATTAGACCGCCTGTTACTCGCAGGACTCAATGTCGGTAATGAAGTTCTCGGCAGTATGATTAATACACTCATTCTCGCTTACATGGGAAGTTCCTTGCCTATGGCTATTCTAATTTCATCTGCTGGTGTTGATTTCTCAGGCATACTCAATGACCCTTATATTGCTCAGGAAATTGTTCAGAGCCTCGCAGGCACATTAGGTTTGCTGTTCACTATCCCTGTTACAGCTTTCTTCTTTGTCATTCAGGAATCTTTGAGGCGCAATCATGATTAGAACCGTAATTGATATTGGCAGTAACTCTATAAAAATGCGAATCGCTAAAGTCGAGAATAAACACGTTACAGTTATCCGTGATGAAACAGAAGTTGTCAGGCTGGGTAAAGGTATGTCTGAGACTGGCTTGCTTAATAAGGACTCAATGATTTTATCATGCAATACCGTAGCTAAAATGTACAGTAAAGCTAAAAAATTCTCTGATGATATATTTGTCGCCGGGACTATGGCTTTACGTTCTGCTATAAATTCTAATGTATTCATTAATATGCTTAATTCATCATACGGCATTCACGTTCACGTTCTTTCAGGTCTCGATGAAGCTAAATTTTCGTGGCTTGGTGCGCTAGACGGCTTCAATATAAAAGGCCGTGCAGTAATGTTCGATTCAGGAGGAGGAAGTACTGAGTTCGTAGCTGGCTTCAACGGCATTATGAACGAATCTGTAAGCGTACCTGTGGGAGCAGTAAATCTATCTGAACGTTTCTTCGCCATTCATGATTCTCCTGTGAAAGGTTCAGCTTGCAATCTGGCAATAGAATACGTAACAAAACTTTTCAATGAATATAATATCGCGAGGTTCTGCCTATGCAACTGCGAATATATAGCTGTAGGCGGAGGTGCAGTGACAATGGCAGGAGTAAAGCACGCGTATGAAAACTTTGTGCCGTCGAAATTACACGGAAGCATTTTAACTCAACGTGATATCGTAAGACAGATACAAATGTATTCACAGCTAACTCTAAAAGAACGTCAAAACATAATAGGATTACCAGCTACAAGAGCTGATGTAATTCTTGGGAGTGCGTGCATAATTCTAACGGCAATGAAAATATTGAAAGCTAAAAGAGTAATGGTAAGCATAAACGGATTAAGACACGGATTATTACTGCGTGATATATAATTTATAAAAAAAGAGGTGAAAAAGAATTGCTTCTTGAACTAATGAGCAACGGAACATTAGCAGAGCTTCCATCAGAGAAAGTTCCAATAGATATAAAACTACCAGATAATGAGCCTTCAATAATTGTACTATTACCATACAATAAATATCTTGCAGGAACATTAAAAGGTAAGTGGATATATTATGCCAAAGAAGGGGACAAGGAGATTAAGATACCAGTAAGCCTATATGACGATGAAGAATTAAAGTTGAGCAGCGAAGGAAGGAAAGCGACAATCTTATCAAGAAAGACAGTAAGAGCACTACGGAGAGAAATATTAAAGATATCTGAACCACCGGGCAATTACGAAGGAACAGTTAGAATGCTAAGAACATTGATGCGGGATCATGCAGTATTCAGAAACAATGCATCAGAGATTCCCGAAGAGAAGAATTTCATTGAGCTAATGAAAAAAGATGAAGTACTATGCAAAGCATACTGGACATTGAGATTTGCGTTATCGCGCAGTGAGTTTGAGGCTGTTGGAAGATTAAAGGCATGGTTGAAGGCAGGCCCCGAAAATTTCACAAGGGAAGATTATGTTTCGCGTTTATGGTTCTCAATTATGGATTTGCCAGACGAATCAGCTTCTTCTGAGCTTCAGGCTCTTTCCTTCTCTTCTCTTGAATTAAATTATTGTGCTTTGCTTGGAAAATTTTTCTCTCCTTTGGTGATTTATAACCATGTTTCCGGTTGGCTCGTCCTCGCTCGATTTGGTAGGAATTCTTCATCTTCATTCTTCGTTTGGCTTTATCTTAATCACAATTTGTTTTCTGAACTTCGCGATCGTAAACATTTGAGCCTTCAGGAAATTATTTATGCGGTGTGGGCTGATTTAGAAACAAAGCAGACAATGAATGAGCTGATGAATTACAAATGTTTTGTCTCGCAGGAAAGGAGTACTCTATGAACATAATGTTTTCGGGTGTGTACAAAATTTTTGAGCCTGATATTTCTGCTTTAAGTAATATTAATCTCAATATTCAGCAGGGTGAATTCGTTTACATCATCGGTCAGACTGGTTCAGGGAAATCTACTCTCCTGCGCTTGATTACCCGCGAACTACTCCCCTCTAGAGGTACTGTAGCTGTCGGAGATTTCGATTTGCGCAGAATGAAAAGCTCCGATGTCCCTTATTACAGGCGTGATGTTGGCCTCGTTGCTCAGGATTTCAGATTGATTCAGACGCTGACGGTCTATGAGAATATAGCGTTTGCAATGGAAGCAATGTCAGTGCCAAAGAAAATAGTCTCAGAACGTACAAAAGACGTGATCAATCAGGTTGGATTATGGAGACGAAGAAATATGAGACCCGAACAGTTATCAGGAGGAGAACAGCAGAGAGTTGCTATAGCCAGAGCACTTGCTAATTCACCCTCTCTGTTCATAGCCGATGAACCTACAGGGAATTTAGACTTTCACACTGCGGTTGATGTAATGAAAATTCTGTTTGCAATAAATGCGGCTGGTGTGACGGTCGTGATGTCAACGCATAATCAGGCAATAGTGAATGCATCAAAGAAGAGAGTAATAGAACTAGAAGGAGGAAAGATAGTGAGAGATGAGAAAGGAGGGACATATACAATCTGATGACGACATTGAAATATATTTTGCGTGATACATGGAGGCTGATAGTACATCACTGGGTCTTAGGTCTTCTGACGCTGATAACTGCTGGGGTAATGCTATGGATACTGGGCGTAACTACACTTTTCTCATTGAACCTTGAAAATTTGCTGACACGTCTTGAGAGTGAGCTTGTAGTTCAGGCATATCTTGTGAAAGACAATACGCTTAACATCGAGGCAATATCCCGGAAAATACAATCACTCGAATATGTTTATACAATGCGGACATGGTCACCTTCTGAGTCGCTTGCAAAACTTCAGGAGAAAATGGGTTCGCAGTCTCGTGCTCTTGAAATGCTTGGAGATAATCCAATTCCGTATAATTTTGAGATTCATGTTCACAGTGCCACAGATGTTGAGCCATTGGTTCAGGAATTAAAAGCTATGCCCGAAATTGAAGATGTTGTGTATGCCGGAATGGTTGTGCGCAGAATTTCTGCCTTGTCGCGAATATCGTCAAGGGTCGCTCTGGTTATGTTCCTGCTCGCCGTGATAATTACTGCTCTGGTTGTATATAACACAATACACATTTCACTTTATTCAAGGCGTGAGGAAATAGGCATAATGTATCTCGTAGGCGCAACACGTTCTTACATCGCAACACCGTTTGTTCTTGAAGGTACACTGCTTGCGCTTCTGGGGGCGATAATAGCGGCAGGAGGAATAGTTGGGGCATATTTTCCTGGAATACAATTTGTGCAAAGCAATCTTCCGTTTTTGAGGGCAAGTTTAATAACAGACAGAGGGATAATCTGGAGGTTCTGCGCATTGCTCGCAGGGTTCGGCGCAACATTAGGCTGGGTATGCAGTTATCTGGTTGTGATGAGGTTCATAAACGCAATAACGAGGCCAGAATGACATGAAGACAAAAATTTTCCCGGCATTAATAATTTTTCTTGTCGCTGTAATAAATTCAGCCTCGAATGCAAAGCCAAGCATAGACGCGCAAATATCAGCGGAGGAAAAGAAACGTTCTGAATTAACCAGGCAGATACGAGATTATCAAAATCAGATAAGCCGAATGGGTAAACAGGTAGAAGGCTTGCTTACGAAAGTGAATACACTTCAGCAGGAAGAAGGAGTAGCACGTCAGGAATTAACGGTGCTGGAACTTCAGAGCAAGAAAATTCAGGAGAACATAAGCGAACTTGATACAGTGATGAAAAAAGAGCAAGTGAAAATAGAAATGCTTTCACAGGAAATGAGAGAGCGGTTGCTTGATATGTACAAGTATGGCTCATCTGCTGAGATGAAAACGCTTTTTGCCTCAAGGAGTGTTCTTGAAGCTGTTGATACTGCATATCTGTTGAAGTGTGTGAATGACCGTGACGAAGCAATACTTTCACAGCTTTATGAGAGTGTGCAGAACATGGATTTATCGCGTCAGACGATGAATGATCATCAGGAACGTCTGAAGGAGCAGACGATAACGATAAAGAATCAACGAGACAAGTACAATCAAAGCATAAAGGATACGAACACGTTCATAAATTCGATACAGAGAAAGAAGGCATTAGCGGAGAAGGCTGCATTAGAGGCAGAAGAAGCACAGAAAGCAACGGGGCAGATGATAGAGGCATTGCAGAGGAAAAAGCAAACACAGCAGTCATATTTGCCTGTAGGGAAAGGCTCAATGTTCAACTGGCCAGTACGAGGGAAGATATCAAGTAATTACGGATATAGAGTGCACCCAATACTGAAGCGCAGAATTCTTCATTCTGGAATGGACATAGCAGCTCCGAATGGCACAGCAATACGTGCACCGGCAGGCGGCGAAGTGATATATGACGGGTGGCTTCGAGGATACGGCAGGGTTATAGTACTGGATCACGGCAGAGGATATTCAACGTTGTACGCACATTTGTCATCGAGTCTTGTGAAAGAAGGTCAGGTAGTGAAAGCAGGAGCAACAATAGGGAAAGTAGGCAAGACGGGAAATACAACGGGGTATCATTTGCATTTTGAAGTTAGGGTATTCGGAACGCCAGAGAACCCAATACGATTTTTGAAGAGATAAGGAGGGGAAAAAATGAAACGATTACTAGCCGTGATGATAATGATGTGCATTGCGTTGCCTGCGTATGGTGCGAACATTGACAGCCAGATAAAAGCCCAGCAGAAGAGTCAGAGCGATATGAAAAAGAAGATACAGAAATATAATGCAATAGCGAAAGAAAAATCGAGGCAATCAAAAAATTTGCTGAGCCAGTTATCGAGACTGAAACAGAATGCGAATGAATCGCGTGAGGCAATGAATACATTGGAGGAGGAAAATGCGAGGCTTCAAAATTCTGTGGGGGAACTGAACAAACGAATTGCGAGAGTCAAGGAATCGATAGCGGTAATACGAGGAGTACTCAGGAACAGGTTAATTGACATGTATAAATTTACCCCGCATGATAACGGATTGAGCCTGATATTGAATTCTCAAGGGCCGCATGACGCAGTGAACACGGCGTATATGTTGAGACGATTCGCGATACAGGACGAAGCAATGCTTGAAGAGTTAATGCGCAAGGAACAGGAATTGACTGATGCACGCAGGAAGTTAGAGGAGAATAAGACGAAGATAGCAAAGCAGACTGACGAACTGAAAAAGAAGCGTGAGGAATTTGACACAACGATAAAGAAGACAGATTCGTTATTGAGGAATGTGCAGAATGAGCAAAAGAAAGCAGAGGCGGCGGCAAAAGAATTAGAGAATGCACAGAAGGCAGTCGGGAATAAGATAAACGCGTTAATGAGGCAAAAGAAGGCTTCGCAGGCAAAACAAGCAAAACAAGCAAAAAATACGGCAAAGGCAGAGACACCGAAATCAAATGCGGCAACGTCACCATCAAAAGCAACAGCTACGAGCACAGTAAAATCACTATCATGGCCAGTGAATGGCACAATAACAATGCAATACGGTTCAAGAGTTCACCCAACATTCAAGACGAAGATATTTAATTCTGGAATAGATATAAAAGCGGCATCAGGAACACCAGTGAAAGCGGCAGGGCCTGGTGAAGTGTTATATCAGGGGTGGCTTCGGGGATTCGGTCAGGTAGTGATAATAGATCACGGAGGGGATTTATCAACAGTGTATGCGCATTTAGGGGGAACATCAGTGCGTGAAGGTTCGGCAGTGCAAACGGGAACTGTAATCGGGAAAGTAGGGAACACAGGAACGGATTCGGAATATGGATTACATTTTGAAGTAAGGAAAAACGGAACGGCGCAGAACCCAATGAACTATCTACGGAGATAAAAATTTTACGAATGCTGTATAATTTTTGCTATTTTAAGAAGGCAGGTGTACTTCATATTGAGCAAATCCAAAAGTAAAATATATATAATAATCTTTATCATACTTGCATCATTTGGATTCTTCGGGACATATAAAATTTCGGCAGCAGACTTTTCTGAATCAGACTTCAACCGGATATCACCGTTCAATGTGCGTTCACTGTGGTTATTGAGACAGGTACGCTATATAATCGAGAGTTATCAGGTAGACGCGGAGACCAAACCTGCAACTGAAGATGATTTGCTTCATGGGGCAGCGAAGGGAATGGTAGAGGCATGGAAAGATCCATACACGAGATTTGTATCACCTTCACAGCTTAAAGATGAAGAAATAGAGCTTGAGGGGAAATATGGCGGACTTGGAATGTACATAGGAGATCGTGACGGACAGATATTAGTGATAAGTCCTATGGAAGATTCACCAGCGGAGAAAGCAGGACTGAAACCGAAAGATCACATAGTCAAAGTAGATGATGAAGTAGTAATAGGCTGGACATCAGACCGTGTAGTGCAGAAACTCAGAGGAGAGCCTGACACGAACGTAGTAATATGGGTACGCCGTGAAGGAGAAGATGAACTTTTGAGCTTTGACATTACTCGCGAGATAATTCAGCTTAAAAGTGTACGCTATGAAATGCTCTCAGATGATATAGGCTATGTGAGGTTATCGCAATTCAAGCACAGCACAGACGATGACACGCGAAATGCTGTACGAGACCTAATGCGTCAGGGAATGAAGGGATTAATTCTTGACCTTCGTAACAACGGAGGAGGATTGCTTGACGTGAGTGTGAAAATCGCAAGTTTATTTCTCAAGAACGGTTTAGTAGTAGAGACCAAAGGCCGTGCGGAGAGAGCCAATGAAAAATATTACGTAGACAAATCGCAATTTTTAACGAACATGCCCATGACCGTATTAATAAACGGAGGGAGTGCAAGTGCAAGCGAGATAGTAGCAGGAGCATTGAATGACAGAGGCCGGGCCAAGCTGATAGGTGAAAAGAGTTTCGGAAAGGGAAGCGTACAAACGTTATTCCCGTTGACTGACGGAAGCGGAGTATATGTTACGATAGCGAGATACTACACGCCATCAGGGAAAGTGATAGACCATGTAGGATTATCGCCAGACATAGAAGTAAAGGGGGAACCGAACCGGGACAAGAGCAAAGATGAACAATTGCAGAGGGCAATAACAGAAGTGAAAAAATCGCTGAGGTCAGTAGCAGGCCGACGCTAAACAAAGGAGACAAAAAAAAATTGAAGACCAGGAACGTAGACCTTCTAGTAGGAGCGCAATGGGGCGATGAAGGCAAAGGGAAAGTAGTAGACATTCTAGGCTCAGACGTAGATGTATTTGTGCGGTATCAGGGCGGAGCGAATGCAGGACACACAGTAGTAGCAGACGGACAGAAGGTAGTATTTCATCTTCTGCCTTCGGGAATGCTTTATCCCGGAAAGCTATGTGTCTTAGGGAATGGGCTTGTGATAGACCCTGAACAGTTTTTGAAGGAGACATCGGAGCTTTACGCAAAAGGACAGGACAGGGCACGTTTAGCTATAAGTCCTCATGCACATATAGTGATGCCGTATCACAAAATGCTGGACAAGTTACAGGAAGAATCGCGAGGAAAAGGCCGTAAGATAGGCACAACAGGACGAGGAATAGGGCCGTGTTACGTAGATAAATATTCGCGTTCAGGTTTGAGAGTGGAAGATTTGCTTGATTCTGATGTATTGCGTGAGAGACTGACATACATACTTGAAGAAAAGAACCAGCTTTTCACGAAGCTCTACAATCAGAAGCCTCTTCCGTTTGATGAAGTATACGAACCAGCGAGGAAATGGGGAAAGGAATTAGCACCATACGTAGACGACACGAGAGCGTTATTGCGTAAGGCAGTAGATGAAGGTCAGCATGTATTACTTGAAGGAGCACAGGCGGCATTGCTTGACATAGATCATGGGACATACCCTTACGTGACGAGTTCATCAACGTCAGCATCAGGAGCATTCACAGGTACAGGATTATCGCCGCATGATTTGACGCGCGTTATTTCTGTCGTGAAGGCATATACGACAAGAGTAGGAGAAGGCCCATTCCCAACGGAGGATTTCGGTGAAGCAGGAGAGAAACTGCGCGCTAATGGCTATGAATTCGGAGCAACAACAGGAAGGCCAAGACGTTGCGGCTGGTTAGATATGGTAGCGTTGAAGTATGCTACGGAACTCAATGGTGCTGATGTGATAGCGTTGACGAAGCTGGATGTTTTAACTGGCATGGGAGGAATAAAGGTATGCGTAGCGTATGAGAATGAAGGCAGGGAGATTACGACATGGCCAACGGACATAGCAACGCTGAGCGAAATAAAGCCAGTATATGACATTATGCCAGGCTGGAATGAGGACATAACGAACTGCAAGACCTTTGAGGAATTGCCGGCTAATGCGCAAGCCTACGTGAGATACATTGAGGATACGCTGAAAACACCAGTAGCATTAATCGGAGTAGGAGCGGACAGGAATCAGACGATAAACAGGGGAATGTAATTATTGTACCTTCCTGAAATAGACTTCCTGACGTTCAACGACCTGCCTGGAATATTGAGACTTAACGCGTCAGTATCATGGGCATGGCCTGAAGATGTAATACGTTCAGATTTGAATGAAGTTTCTGAGAATGAGACAACATACATAGGTGCCTTCGCGACAACAACGGAGGCTTCTTTGTTGGGTTATGCAGTACTAGGCCGTGAAAATCGTAAAGGTGTATTGATGTCGTTGATAGTAGACAGGAAATATCAGAGGCAGGGAATAGGCACGCAGTTATTATTAGCAGTAAGTGACTGTTCAGTGTATCTTAATTTCCGAAGGTTAGTGCTTCGTGTACGCAAATCGAATACACCGGCAATATCTCTTTATACTCACATGTCATTCATTACGGAGAGAGTAAGGCGGGGATATTATTCCAACGGAGAAGATGCAATAGTGATGAGTGCGAAGCTGCCGCTGAGGGTGAAAACATGAGGGTGTATATTCCGTTTGATGATGGTTCTTCAGTCTCTTTTGACGGTGAGAGTTTTACGGTATATAAGCGTCCAAAAGACATAAATGCAATAGACAAGCCCGGATACAATTCACCAAGCAAGGCCGAAGTTGCATGGTCGAAACGTTGGGGAGAACTGGTACGCGCGCTTGAGGGAGCATACAGGAAACAGGAGAAGATGAAGAAGGAACTGCGAACAAAGAAGATATACAGGCCATGAAAAAAAAAACAGACCCGCAAAAAATTCTGCGAGCCTGTAACTTTTATTTAAGCCTCATCTCGTGCTTCTGGCCTCAGTAACCAGTTACCCCAGTCAAATCGAATCAGTCCGCTCACAATATACATCGTGAAAAGGAACAAAGGAGCATGT
>CAJOLN010000032.1 GCA_905235395.1 uncultured Synergistales bacterium | reverse complement strand
AAAGGCAGACATATTCCGGATTATTTAATCACATTGGGAAGCGGAACACCGAGCATAGTGATAGCACTTGGCCTTATCATGACGATGTCTGGTCGATTTGGAATAAATATATATAACACGTTGACGATAATGATAATCGCGTACATGGTGAAGTATATGTTAATGGGAATGCGGACAATAGTGTCAGCGATGAGCCAGATACACCCGTCATTAGAGGAGGCGGCGTTAATATCAGGAGCGGAATGGCAGAGGGGATTTAGAGATATAACATTGCCTCTGATAATGCCTTCAGTAGTTGCAGGGTGGTTCTTAATCTTCATGCCGAGCTTTTATGAATTAACGATGTCTACGCTGTTATATTCAACGGACACGAAGACGATAGGCTATGAACTCTTCACGTATCAGACATATCACAGTCAGCAGATGGCCTCGACGATAGCAACAGGAATATTATTAATGGTGATAATAGTGAACTGGCTGTTGAACAAGCTGACAAAGGGAACGTTTTCAATATAGGGAGGGTAAAAAGAGATGTCATCAATAACATGTACGAAGATAACGAAGAATTACGGAAGTGTTCAGGTCATTCATGAGTTCAACTGTGTATTCAATGATAAGGAATTCATTACGCTTTTAGGGCCGTCAGGTTGCGGAAAGACAACGATGTTGCGAATGATAGCAGGATTTGAGAGACCGACAACGGGGGAAATCAAAATAGATGATGAAATAGTGAGCGGCACGGACAATTTCATACCTCCGAACCTTCGCAATATTGGAATGGTCTTCCAGTCATATGCAGTATGGCCTCACATGAACGTATTCGATAATGCGGCTTATCCTTTGAAGATACAGAGAGTGAAACGAGATGAAATCCGCAGACGTGTAGATGAGATACTAGAAGCTGTTCACTTATCGGAATATTCGCAGAGAATGCCCAACGAGCTTTCGGGAGGACAACAGCAAAGGGTAGCATTAGCACGTGCATTAGTGAGCAATCCTAAGGTGTTACTGCTTGATGAACCATTGAGTAACCTTGATGCAAAACTTCGTGAATCAATGCGCTATGAGATAAAAGAACTTCAGAAGCATTTTGGAATTACTGTAGTGTATGTAACGCATGACCAGACGGAAGCAATGACGATGAGCGACCGTGTTATAGTGTTCAACAATGGGATTGTACAGCAGATTGATACACCGATGAACATATACCGCAAACCTGCAAATGAATTCGTAGCTGATTTCGTAGGACGCATAAATTTCATTGAGGGAACAGCTCATGACGGAAGAATAGAACTTGCAGAAGGCCAGAGCATATATTATTCAGGGAAGAAGCGCGGAGATATTCTTGTTGGCATACGTCCAGAGAACGTAACGCTGTATGATAAAAATTATGGTGTTGTATCCTGATATAATCTTGTGAAGACAGGTGATAAAACATGAACAGGTTCAGCGAATATTACGACAGTTTAAGACGATACGCTGATGAGACGATAAAGTCATTTCTTCCAGAGAGCAAAGGATTTCAGAAGACATTAATTGAAGTGATGAACTACAGCATGTTATCAGGAGGAAAAAGACTTCGCCCAATCATGATGTATGAATCGTGGCATTTATTCGGCGGAACTGACGAACGACTGATAGCACCGTTTATCGCGGCAATCGAAATGATACACACGTATTCTCTTGTGCATGATGACCTGCCTGCAATAGATAACGATATGTACAGACGTGGACGCAAGACTACACACGCAGTATACGGTGCAGGAATGGCTACGCTTGCAGGGGACGGACTTCTGAATTATGCATTTGAGACAGCATTGAAGGCATCGGGACATGGCCATGATGACAGAGTGATTGAGGCACTGAAAGTTCTTGCGCTCAAAGCCGGAATGTACGGAGTAGTCGGAGGTCAGTGCGTTGACATTGAGATTGAGAACTCAGAAGATGTTACTGACGAAGTGATAGATTTCGTTAATGAACTGAAGACAGCATGCATGATAGAAAGCAGCTTAATGGTCGGAGGAATATTAGCCGGAGCAGATTCGGAATACATCATCAGACTTGAGGAAGCCGGAAGTTGTTTAGGCAAAGCATTTCAGATTCGCGATGACATTCTGAACGTAACGGGAACAGAGAAGGAACTTGGAAAATCAATCGGGAGTGATTCGGACGAAGGCAAAAGGAATTACGTATCACTTCACGGACTTGAAGAGGCACAGAACAAAGTAACGGAATTAACATCACATGCAGTGTCAGTATTCGATGAGCTGTACAGATTCAGAAGGATTGAATATGCGTTTTTGAGCGAACTTGCCGAACGAATGACGACGCGCAGAAAATGACACGAAAAAACGGCGGATACAAGAATGACCTCTCATTATCCGCCGCATATATATGCTCTCAGCTATGCGATGCACTCAGCTCAGTCTGCATTGTAACCTTTCTCTCAATGGTAGTTGTCTATCTCATCGTAGTACGTACACTCATGTACAGTATTCCATGCTCCGCCAGCAACCATGTCGAGCTGCTCATCTGAGAGTTCAATCATCTCATCTTCTGCCAGCTTCAGAAATTCTTCGGGGGTTTTGCACTTTCTGGCTAATTCCTTCTGTTCTTCGGTCATATTGTCGATGAATTTCCTGATTGCCTCATTCATGGGTTCTTCATTGATTTCATGATGTTCTGCAGTCATGTTTGTACCTTCCTTTCATTAATTTCATCTGATGATGATGTTCATAGTTTTGTATTATAAATTGTAAATTCAATTCTGTCTATCTGTATCATTACAAGCGGCTTTATTCTTTTTCGCGTTCTCATAGAGTGCAAGCGCATATTTTTCAGGAGTATTCTTGTATGCAACACATTGACGGTGTCCGTAACGAACTTTTTGCACTGCACAGCCTCCAGCACAGACAGGGAAAAACATACACTTCAGGCATTCTTCATCTTCAGACGGAACGGATGCATTGATGTAGCTGATTAAATTATCAGGAATATCAGCAGTGAAAACCGGATTTATCGGATCCCATTCGGACACTCTTCCGAAACTGTATTCAGGATTGCCGACATCTTCCCAGCATTTATAGAGTCTTCCCTGTTCATCAATTCCGACATACGAAAATACATTTGCGCCGCAGAAATTCATTTTTATATTGAAGTTGTCAATGTCTCTTGCCATTCCAATTTCGACATTCTCATCATCATACGCGCATAACAGACTGAGATTTGAGCCATTCTCAGAGAAAACAGAGTTATTCGACACAGGAGCAGGATAATATTTAAGCTGATTTCCGCTTTCCTCCGCTAATTTTTCGATTAAAGCTCTTAGTGCAGGTATTTGATCTGCATTTCCCTTGTGGATATTGTGCCGTATGCCTACTCTGAAGGGAATTCTGAGCGTTCTGAGATTTTCGGTTATGCGTTCAAATGTTGAGCCGCCTCCCGCTAAATGTCTTGTTTGGTCATGAGCTTCACCAATTCCGTCAAGTGTTATCTGAGCAGATTTAACATCACATTGAGCGAGAGTATCAACGATTTCCTGAGTGAGCAGATACCCGTTTGTTATAATTGTTGCCGAATATTTTGCATTTCTCTTTTCTGCAATTGCCCTGAGTTTTTCAGTGAGTGCCGTAATAACATTCATTCCGAGTAATGGTTCACCGCCGAACCATGTTACATGGAGAGCTTTCGCTGAAGAAGCATCAATCATTTTCTCGGCAAGTGCAGCAATATCAGCCTGAACCTGTTCGGTCATAATTCCTGCTCTGTGTCTCTCAAAACAGTAAGGACATGCAAAATTACAGTTCATTGTGGGGCATATAGTGAATGAAACATGATTGCTGCCTCTGCTGGCGAGTCTTCTCATAGCTTTTAGTGCTTCGAGTTCATCATAATTTGCAATGAAACCGCTCTTTGCGAAACGTTCAAGAATTGGATGATTTTCGGGTAAAGATTCAGCTTCATTAAGTAGGCAGAGTTCAACAAAGCTGTATGCCTCACATATTCCGCGAATTAGATTGAGCACTACAAATTTTTGTGAATCAGGAATGCGTGTATAGATATTATATTTTGAGATGTGCCAGCCAGCTTGACCGGCCGTTCGGACATTTTTATTTTCGGACATTAATTTCTCCTTTATCCAAAATGTTTAACGGTGAACATGCAATATAATTTTGATTTTACAGGAACTCCGCGAACCCACACTGTTTTTATGAACGCAGGAGTACAGATCATACCTGCAAAGCCTGAATCAGTTTTCATGAGAGAAGAGAATGATGTGCTGATGTATTTAATGCGTTCACCTGATACGGACATTTCTGAAAGTTTCGAGATTATCGCGTTACCCTGTTCACTTGCGAAAAAATTTCGGAAGTCAGCAGGCTTTCTCATTGCAAAACTAATGCTTAGTCCGACAGATTCACTCATTGTTCCGTCATCGTTCCTGTCTAACTGAATTTCAAGATTGCATTTAGAGTTCAGTTTTGAGAACCACGATACAAATTTTTCGATTCTTTCCGTGTCAAAAGAATAGCCGATGTTCTTTAGCTGACGCGAAAACAAATCAGGTTCTATATTGCGTATGTAACAGTCAACTCTGCATATTCTCTTAATGCGTCCTGAAATTGCAGCTATGTACCATGTGTGCCAGTCTTTTGGGATACGATTCATAGTTTCGCGATATAGACTAACGGCTTCAGGATAACCAGAGACATTGAAAAATTTTTCTGCGTGATTCATAAAGCCTGAATTTACGTTGAAAGCTGAACCTGCACATGTCATGCTTTCTTTGTCATCGGCCATGTCGAACGCAAGAGCTACACCGTTTCTTTCGTCTCCGGATTCTGAGAACCATTCAAACAATGTTCTGTAACCATAATAATCGAGGTCAGCAATCTCATCTTTGCTGAACTGAACATGAAGGTCAGTTTTTGATTCGTCTTTTGATTCGTTCAATGGGATTTCAAGCCAGAAGCCGGGAAATAATGAACCCGAACACACGCTTGAAAAAGTTCGTCCAACAGTTTCATTATATTCTGGGAAAATTTCAGGACATCTTGCATGTGCGAAATTACATACAAGCTCAAATAACTTCTTACTGTTCATATGTTCATAATACTTCTGCTTGCATTGAGAGATAGAATTTTGCAGATACAGCCTTTCCTGCATTAAATTTGATTTTTGCGTAATTGAAACGAATAACCATAGCAAAAATACCAAAACTACCGTCAGAACGTTCAAACGGCATTCCCTTTCCGCATGCTGCACCTGCAATCATCTTCCAGCGGTCATCAGCTAATCCGCGATGCTCAAGCAGCGTCATGAATTCTGCGCCTAAACCTGACCTCATGCATTCCTCAGCCTGACGCGGAAGAAAATCGTTAAATGAAAATGACAGTCCGAACACATCACTTAAACTTCCGTCGGGGTGAATGTCAAACTGAAAATCGATTTCGGGAGCACGGGCAAAAATTTCACGGCAATATTCAAGCATTGATTCATCGTATGCCTTGAAGCCTGCCGAATCAAAACATTCACCCAGTAATGAAGGACGTTCTGCAATCTCACGAATCAATCCGCGATCCATGTATCCCCCGATACGCATAGGTGAACCTTCACGTCCCGGAAAAAGTCCGATATAAGCAGGAGGCATTCCCTCAGGCAGACGCTTCAACAGTTCCATGTACGATGATAAACGCTTTTCTTCTCCGACTGACTTTAAGAACGGCGCAATGAGTTCTGTCTTTCTGCGATACTGAAAATAAACTCCGGCATGTTCAGTTTCTCCGCTCCCTGTATCCATTTCTATTGCACAGCCTGTTCCGTGTCCTTCCGGAAGATTTGAGAACCAGTTATACATAGACTGATAACCAAATCCGCAGCCTGATGCAAATTGCACATTGGGAGTAAGTCTGCCGTGAATCGTAAGGACATCAAAGCATGGAGTTCCGAGAAGGGGAAACTCAACGTAAAATGACGGATAACTATCACCGATTAAGCATTTTTCGACAACAGGACGAACCAAAGCAATGCTGTTGCCGAACAATGCCGATTCACGTCCGTCTCGTGCACATAGATTGTAGAGAATATCAAAAGCCTCTATCGGTGTTGGTCTGTTCATGATATTTTACCCTCTACATTGGGCGGTTCCAATAATAACAAAAATCCTTCCATATGTTGCCCCTAAGGTCGCCGCCTGAGACCATTTCAATCTGTTCTTCTGAAAGCTCTATCATCTCGTCCGTTGCACTTTTCAGGAACTCTTCAGGTGTTTTGCAGTTTTTGGCTAACTCCTTCTGCTCGTCCGTCAAATTGTCGAACACGCTCTTTAACTTTTCGTCCATTGGATTAATTCCTCCTCGAATGAATTTCATGTATGTGGAATGAATTTCGTGTATGTGTTTCGTAGCTTGCATATACTAACATACTTTCTTCATAAAAACAACAAGCACAAAAAAATTCCCCCTGCCGTTAAAGCAAGGGGATTGCTTTTACTGTTTGTATGTTCTAGTCCATTCAAAGATGCCGAGTGCACATGCAACACTCGCATTGAGTGAACCAGTACCGTCCTTCACAATTGGAATTTTCATGAGCATGTCGCATTTCTCACTGACAAGACGCGATAAGCCTGCACCTTCAGCACCAACAACAAGAGCAGTACGTTCCGGAAATTTTTCGTTCCACATTGAACTTTCAGATTTCTCACTTAGTCCGACTGCCCAGAAATCGCATTCTTTGAGACGCTCAATAGTCTTTGATATATTCACAACCTGAATCACCGGCAATCTCAATGATGCACCTGCACTCGTCTTTATGACCGTTCCATTTGGGAAAGCAGAACGTCTCTTCGCATATATCACGCATGATGCACCTCCTGCTTCAGCCGAACGAATTATTGCGCCCAAGTTGTGAGGGTCTTCAATGTGATCTAGTACAACAACGAGTGAAGGAGTATTAGCGTCAAGACTGCGCAGAAAATCTTCAAGGTCAATTGTCTTGGCCTGAGTGAGTTTGCATATCACGCCCTGATGTTTTTCTCCTCCTGAAAGTTTATCGAGTGCTTCAGGAGCAACAAGCTGATACGTAATCTTTTTGCTTCTTGCGAGGTCAACGAGTTCATCAAGGAAAGGAGGACGAACGTTATTAGCGATGAGGAGTTTTGCACATCTCTCAGGATTTTTTGCGAGGAGGTCTAATACTGGTTTACGTCCTCTGCATATCTCGTTGTCGTTGTCGTTACTGTTCATTCTATTTCGCTTTCTGTGTCAGTGTTGCCCAGTCGAGATTATTCCAGTCAGGTTCAGCAGGAGCGTTTGCATTATCTGCCCAGTAGAAGCCAAGATTAGTCATTATGTTCGTCCATTCAGTTGAATGTGCACCTACATACTCCGCATATGTCATGTTAGTTCCGGCTACCTTAGTGAGAGAACAATTCTTGAGAGCGTAAATCGGAGGAACAGAATCGACAGCATCAACGTTGCATGGATATGAATCAAACTCTTCAGACCATGCTCTTTGAACTTCAGCACTGCCGAACCATTCAGCAAATTTTTTCACTGTCTCTGTCTCTTCAGGAGTTCTCTTTGGGTTATCGAGTACACCGATATATTCAGCAATGTAATATGTACCGTCATCAATTTCAACTAGTGCCCAGTTCTCCGGCTTTGTTGTACCTTTAAGCGGAGTTCTTGATGACTGTGAAGCTGCATCAATATTCCCGTACAGTGATGAAGAATAGAATGTTGAAACCTGAACGTCTCCTCTGTTCAAAGCGTCGAAACCATAAGCGTCTCCAGTGTACAAACCTTTAGCGCAATAAGCCCAGAGAGTTTTCCAGCCTTCAACAGAAATTCCTCCTGCTGGTGATTTCGGATCTGTGAATGCGTATAACATTGCGTTGTTGATGTTCATGTTCGTAGTTCCGCCGACACGTCCCTGACGATACCATTTGTACCCGCAGTTCACGAGGTCAGCCCAATGTTTGAAGTGCAATTCTTTTCCGTTAGTGCCGAGTTCATCTTTGCGGTACAGCATTAAGATGTTCTGAATGACAATTCCGTATGCCTTGCCGGGATATTTGTACTCGCCGACCTTATCAGCCCATGAAGGTGTCCAGTCAAGAACGCGGATATTCTCATAGCCACCGTTCACTAACTGCGACCAACGTACTTCGTTCAATCCGAAAATGATATCACCGTCACGGTTTTCATTTGCGAGCTGAATTGCGCTTGTGTCTCCTTTGTACACTGTTGAGTCGTCCATGTTGATTATGAAGCCTGCCTCTTTTGCCTCATTCTTGAGCCACGTAACACGTTCTGAGGAATTAGAGTTCGAGTAGATGCGGATAACGTAATCCGAAGCATAAGAACACGAAGCAACAGAAAGAATCATTAAAGCGACTAAAAACTTTTTCATGATGAATAAAACCTCCTGATAAAAATTTGGATAGTTTATATTAGCATTTGAGAATAAATCTTGCACGGCCATATATAATGAAGTCAATTCAAATTGAGAGGTCGTGAATAAATTTATGCCTGACATGTATAACGTTACAGGTATGAGTTGTGCGGCATGCAGTGCGAGAGTTGAACGTGTAGTAAAACGCATTCCAGGAGTTACATCATGTGCAGTGAGCCTTCTGACTAATTCGATGAGCGTTGAAGGAAGTGCTAAAGTCTCGGATATAATTTCAGCAGTAGAGAAGGCAGGATATGGTGCGAGCCTGAAAGCTGAAAAGAAGGTTACACATTCACAGGAAGAGAATATATTAGCAGACCATGAAACGCCTGTACTAAAGAAGAGATTGATTGCCTCATTGATATTTTTGATTGCATTAATGTATTTCTCAATGGGACATATGATTAGCCTTCCATTGCCTGAATTCTTCGAGGATAATCATGTTGCACAGGGATTAGCACAGTTATTGCTTGCTGGAATAATCATGATAATCAATCAGAAATTTTTCATCTCAGGTTTTACGTCATTGATTAATCTTGCGCCTAACATGGATACACTTGTAGCTATGGGTTCATTTGCGTCATTTTCATGGAGCGTTTACGTTCTCTTCATGATGACCCGACCGCATGCCGGAATATTCAGCATGTCAGATTTTTATTTTGAGTCAGCGGGAATGATTCTGACACTGATAACGATAGGGAAAATGCTTGAAGCAAAATCGAAAGGACGAACTACGGACGCATTGAAGAGTTTGATGAAGCTCGCACCTAAGACAGCAAATATTATCCGTAACGGTCAGGAGGTAACAGTTCCGATTGAGCATGTACAGAGGGGAAATATATTTGTGGTCAGGCCCGGCGAGAACATACCAGTAGACGGAATAATAATCGAAGGAACGAGTGCGGTAAATGAATCTGCATTGACGGGGGAGAGTATACCAGTTGATAAGGCAGAAGGTGATTCGGTATCAGCGGCAACGGTCAATCAATCTGGATTCATAAAGTGCGAGGCAATACGTGTAGGTGAGGACACTACATTATCACAAATTATAAAAATGGTGAGTGATGCGGCTGCAACGAAAGCACCAGCAGCAAAAATCGCGGATAAAGTATGCGGAATATTTGTGCCTTCAGTGATAGCAATTGCAATTATGGTTGTGATTGTGTGGCTCATGCTCGGAAAGACATTCGGAGCTGCATTGTCATACGGCATAGCAGTGCTCGTAATATCATGTCCGTGTGCACTTGGCCTCGCTACACCTGTTGCGGTAATGGTCGGAAACGGAATGGGAGCGAAGAACGGAATTTTATTTAAGACCTCAGCGTCATTAGAGGAGACCGGCAAGATAAAAATTGCGGCACTCGACAAGACAGGCACAATAACGAGCGGAGAACCAAAAGTTACGGACATAATCCCGTCAGACGAAATCACAGAAGAAGAATTAATGAGGCTTGCATATTCATTAGAAGCCAAGAGTGAACACCCTTTAGCACGTGCAGTTGTTGAATACTCGAAAGCCAAGAACGTATCACCTGAAGATGTGAAAGATTTTCATGCGTTACCAGGAAACGGACTGACTGCGAAACTGAATGATGAAATCACTCTTACGGGTGGAAGTGTGAAGTTCATAAGAGAGAATCTAACAGTGAATGAGAAATATATTCATGAAGCCGAAAATTTAGCAGAAGACGGAAAGACACCGTTAATGTTTGCGAAGAATGATGAGCTTATGGGAATAATAGCAGTAGCCGATGTGATAAAACCAGAAAGTACGCAGGCAGTGAATGAGCTAAAAACACTTGGAATTCATGTAGTAATGCTGACGGGCGACAATGAGAATACAGCAAAAGCAATCGGAAAACAGGCAGGAGTAGATGAAGTTATAGCCGGAGTTTTGCCGGAGGGAAAAGAGAATGTGATTCGTGAATTGCAGACGAAGGGAAAAACTGCGATGATTGGAGACGGAATAAATGATGCACCTGCGCTGACACGTGCGGATATAGGAATAGCAATAGGAGCAGGAACAGATATAGCTATGGACGCGGCAGATGTTGTGCTGATGAAGAGCAATCTCTTAGATGTTCCTTCAGCAATCAGGTTGAGCCGTGCGACATTGAGGAACATTCACGAAAATTTGTTCTGGGCATTCATCTACAACGTGATAGGAATTCCATTAGCGGCAGGATTATGGGGATTGAAACTTGATCCTATGTTCGGTGCAGCGGCAATGAGCTTATCTAGTTTCTGTGTAGTAACGAATGCATTGCGATTGAATTTATTCAACATAAGGGGGCGTTAAGATTGAGACACATAATAATATTCATGGCCATGCTGTTAATTTCATCATGTGCATATGCAAATGTTCAGGAGTTCAGATATTTTTCACTTGATGTACCTGACGGCTGGACTGCGAAGGAAGAAGGCAAGATTGTAACTGTGAAGGCAGATGATGATTCAGGTTCACTGGTAATCATGTCAGGAGATCCAGAGGGTCAATCAATCGGAGATATGGCAACAGTGTTTGCGCTTGAATTCAACGGAACAATACCTATGAAAGATGATGACGGGAATTATACGTTTGAATTCAATAACGGAAGGAGTCAGGCAATAGTTACGGGAGATAAAGAGTTCTACATGGTGATTGTAGGAAACGGAATTGATAATAACGATGATGTGCTGGAAGCGATACTAGAGAGCCTTGAAATGAAATAGCAGACACCTCCAGCACATACTGAAGAGCATTATGAGAGATTAAAACGTCTGTCTTCCCATGAACAATATCGTACCTGTATTCCTGTCGTAAATGAAATACGTGAACGGTCTATCCGCATGAAACTCCGCTCTCGGTTTAGGCACAGGTATAATCGCAGTAGCTGTCAACAGTGTAATCGCTGTAGCTGCTGCTGCTTCAGTCTTTTCTTCATCAACATCAATGAATGACTGGTGAATTACCGCATTAATCTTGAGTTTTTCATCATCAGTTATGCCGGAGAAGTCAGCATCATTCGAGAAGGCAAGATCAACACCGAGTGCCTTGAACAAATCCGCAAGCTGATATTTCTTTTCTGTCTTGAATTTCGGAAGCCACAAGTCAACTTTATATTCTCCTAGTGAATCTATCCAGTGCCTGAACGTCTCAGCGTCAACAGAATCAATCGCATTCGGATTTTCTTTTGGTGGCAATACAGCAATCATTGATAGCCTGTAATCTTTATATGGCAGTCTGACTACCTTAATGCCGTCGAACTCTCCATAGTCAAAATCTCCGTTATCAATCATCATCTGAACATCAACGGTCTTATTGCCGTCAGCATGGAAGGGTTTTACTGTCGTGTTATCCTTTTCAAATTTATGTTCCCATTCAGCATTGAAATATACTGCGTTGGTGATTATCATTTGGGTATCAGGGTCAAGCTGTGCGAGCAGATTTTGAATCTTATATCTGGTCTTCCTGCTTACCCAGTCGTTAATTTCTTTACGTGATGATTCGGTATTGTTCTTAATGTCGAGTTCCCTAACCGTATTTCCGTAGTTCAATTTGAGAATGTCACTGTATGTATCCTTGAGCGTGAGACCATTGCGTAACCACACACGATTAGCTGAAGTGATGAATTTTGCATCATCGAGACTTTCAATGAGTTTATGAATAGATTCATGCGTACCCGAATCGAACCCTAAGACACGTTCAATCTCTTTTGCTGTGTCTCCTGCTGAACCTGCATACGCCATACCGAACGCTGATATTATGCTGTATGGTGAGAAGAAGTAGCTCTCTGAATCTTTGCCGATTATCCTTCCTGCATTGAACGCGAAGTTATTTATGCTGTCTGACGCTGATAATGCGAGAGCCTGAGATGAAAACGCGAACACTGATGAGAGAATCAGAATAACTTTTTTAAATGACATAATGAAACGAGCACCTCCTGAAAAAATTTAGGATTATTATATAGTGTTGTATGAATATAATGTGACTTGCAAAAAAAAATTCCCCTCCCGAAAAATTCAGGAGAGGAACAAAGATTTAATTTTAACTATATGGTCGCCGCCGCAATTCCCAAAATCACAGCGAGGAATCCTAAAAGTGTCTGTCTCTTATATGCTGTGTAAAGTCCGAGAACGATAGCGAGACTTGCGAACAACTGACGATATGCGAAGAAGCCAGTCATACCCATAATGACAGCGATAATTCCGATGACAATGCACTGAATTTTTGCGACAAGAACCTTCTGAGGTTTCGAGAGCAATCTGTCGCTAGGCACACCATATTTCTCATCATAATCTGTAACGATTCTCTTGAGTGTTACAGACAGAATGAGAAGACCAATTAAGTTTGGAAGTGCCATTAATCCATTAAGAGTATCTGAGATGTCCCAAATGTTATTGAGGAACTGATTCCCTTCTGCTCCCATGAACTGACCGCCTGCCGCACCAATAAGAATCATGACTATCCAGAGAACTTTCATCAATGGCTTGCACCACACGCCGAAGAGATATGTTACTGCGGTCTCAGCATACCAATACCAGCCGAGAATAGTTGTGAATGCGAAGAGCAGTAATCCGATTGAGAGCACATACTTTCCAGGTGCACCGAGTGCGTTTTCAAATGCCTGAAGTGTGAGCTGTGCACCAGTGAGATTCGGTGAGCTGGTGAGTGTTCCTGTTACCATTACAACGAGAGCGGTCATTGTGCAGATAACGATTGTGTCCATGAAGACCTCGAATATTCCATAGAAGCCCTGCTGAACAGGATGCTCAACGTTAGCTGTTGCATGTACCATAGGGGCAGAACCCATACCTGCTTCATTGGAGAAAACACCTCTTGCAATTCCTCTTTGAACTGCCTCTTTCACTCCCCAGCCTGCAAGTGCACCGGGCAATGTCTCTAACGGGTTATTGAATGCGAGATGTACTGCGCGTGATACTGTCTCGGGAATCATAGAAGCGTTCATGATGAGAACATAAGCAGCTCCGCCGATATAGAAAATGGCCATGAACGGAACGATGTATGTTGTAACAGTTGAAAGGCTCTTGAGTCCTCCGATTATGACGAGTGCAACAAGAATAGCCATTACGATTCCGCTGTAGAGATGATTAATTCCCCAACCCATTGACATAGCTTCTGCCGCTGAGTTAGCCTGAGTTGCCGCACCAATTCCGAATGACGCGAGGAATGCGAATAATGCGAAGAGTATAGCAAGAATTTTCCCTAAGAATGCTCCGAAGCCCGGCCCTAATGCCTGACCTGCTCCCTTCTCCAGAATGTACATTGTGCCTCCGCGCCAATCTCCATGTGCGTCCTTCTGTCTGTAATGCACAGCAAGCGTAACTTCCGCGAATTTCGTGCACATACCGAATATAGCAGATATAAGCATCCAGACTAATGCGCCAGGCCCGCCTAAGTGAAGAGCTGTAGCTACACCTGCAACGTTTCCTGTTCCTACTGTTGCTGCCATTGCTGTAGCCATTGCCGCAAATGATGTGATTGATTTGTCCTCGCCGCTGGTCTTTCTGAAGCTGAAGACTTCTGACATTGCATCAAAGAAATATCTGAACTGAGGCAACCCAAGTAAGAGCGTCAGATAAACTCCTGTTCCAACGAGTAATATTAAAACGGGTGCACCCCAGACGAAGCTGTTTACTACCCCGTTATAATACATGATTGTGTCCATAATGCTATTCATGGATACTCTCTCCTAACTGAATTGTAAAAATTTTCGACCTATTATACAGACTTTCAAGATTTCCGCAAACTAACTAGAATTCCATTAAAGAATACAAAAATTGAGGCCGCCAGTTTTAATTGACAGCCCCAATATTATTTCATGTTCTAAATTTTACGCTTCTATTTGCTTCTTTGCTTCTTCTTCAAAATAATCTGCTGCTTTCCAGCCAAGTGTTTCTGTTATTGCTACGGCTGTACTGGCATTAATTGCGTTCCCCAAACCAGGAATCCAACCGACAAGAAACTGTGATACAAGTCTTCCTCCGGCAGCAGCTCCGAGTCCTGCGATTAAAGCCTTTGCAGTTGCTTCTGTTACTGAAATATCAAATACTGTTCCAAGCGAGATAATCATAGTTATCTGTGCACCTGTTATCGGTATAGTATCTGAACCTGGAATTTGTGCCAGTCCTCCGGCGACAGCAGCCGCTGCAGCAGTTGCTGTGTGAATTATTGCATGACATTTTGCTCTCTGTGAATCAGTCATGAATTTATCCTCCCTTTACCATAAAATATTAATCTCAAAATGGAAATAACTCATCAAAAAAATTCAATGGATTAAAGTTATTAACCTGTGATGATTTTGCTCTTCCTGTTTTGCACCAGACAGCAAAGTGTTCACAGTTATTCGTGATGAGATTATAACCTCCCTTACCGAGTTTGCTTCTTGCTCGTGCAACTGTTTCCTCTGGTGAATATATTTTAGGGTAATCCTTCCTGTTGAACTCACAGATATAATAACTTTTTTCGCCGTCAAGAAACCGTTCAAGTGATGTCTCCTGAACAAAGCCTGATAAATCTGAAAAATTTCCGCCTTCTTCGTTATTGTAGTGAATCACAGTTCCGCCCTCAACATAAATTCCGTAATGGGCATATAACGTGCGATTTACTTTTATGACATCACCATGCTGTGCCTTACGTGCCATTAATATAATCTCTCCTTTCGTTTTGATTATATTATATACTAATTAATTTCTCAGACTGTGAATCGGTGCGGGTATTCTTCCTCCTCTTGCAATGAACTCATGAGCACTTTCACTCTTCACATTCATCACGGGTGCACTCCCTAATAGCCCTCCGAACTCTACAGTGTCTCCTGCCTTTTTGCCCGGAGCAGGAATGATTCGTACTGCTGTAGTCTTCGAGTTGATTACACCTATCGCTGCCTCATCTGCAATTATCGCCGATATTGTATCTGCACTAGTATCACCGGGGATCGCAATCATATCCAATCCAACGGAACATACGCACGTCATGGCCTCCAGTTTATCAAGAGTGAGTGAACCTTCATTCACTGCTGCAACCATACCTTCATCTTCACTGACAGGAATGAATGCACCCGATAA
>CAJOLN010000031.1 GCA_905235395.1 uncultured Synergistales bacterium | reverse complement strand
CTGGAAGTTCCATGCTTCAAGCTGAGTATTGAGATTAATTTTCTGAGCATCAGTGAGTTCCGAGAATGCTTTATCGCCAACATAGAGTTTTGCCTTATCGACAACCCCAGCAATGCCAATGAGGACACTAGAAGGAACAGAAACAGTTTCATCATCGACAGTTGTAGTTGAACCCGTCTTAGCGGATTTATCAGCGACGATACCAAGCCGAACGCCAGGCAGTCCCGAAACAGCAGCAACAATATCGCTTTCATTAATTGGAGTATAACTGCCGTCCTCTGAGAGTTCCTTCATGATAGTCCCAACGCGAATATCAGCAGCATCTGTACCATTAACCTTAACGACCTTAAACCAAGTAGCTTGTGTATAACCCTGCCATATAGAACCTTCAAACCTGAATTGTTCACTGACAGCAACCCCTGGTAATTTTTCATTTCCGTACATATAAATCACTCCTTATTTTGCACAGGCAGCAATAGCTTTAGCACGTTCACGAGCTTTATCAAAATCCGAAAGTTCAACACTTGGAGCATCAGCGGAACTAATCTGAGTCATTGGAACTTTAGGAAGAGCGTTGAAGAGTTCATCAAAGAATTTGAGGGAAGGAATATCATCATGAGAATCATCACTAAGCTTAATAATTCTTGAAGTTTCAGCAAGCAAAACAGGTTTCACTTTCTCAATAGTAGCTGGAGGAATACCTGCTTTAGTCCATTTATCGCAGAAGGCTTTAACTTCAGCTTCGTTGCGTTCTTTTTCAGCGCGTTTACGGTCGGCGAGAAGTCCTTTGTTCTGAGTTTCAAGGTCAGAAAGTTTCTTTGCATTTGCTTGAGATTCATCACGCAAGGTTTTCAGTTCAGCCTCAGCTTGTGCCTTCTGAGCCTTTAATTCATTAATTTGCAACTTTAAATCTTCAACACCATTCATATCATCATTCTTCCTTTCATTTTCATTTGTTTCATTTGGGGTGACATAATCAGCGAGAACGAGAGGAGCGACATAAGGGTGACCTGGTTGATTAATGAGAGCAGCACCAAGAAGGACAGCCCCAACCTTTTCGCCAGTTTTCTTATCATGATAATCTTCATCGAACTCAGCGGACATGTATCGATACTGCTTATCATTAATGGCCTTTGCGGTATCGTTATCAACGAGCATAGTAATTTCGAGACCATTATCTTTAGCTTGAACGCCAATAACTTTTCCAGGAGATTTAGCCCCATCGGAATGACCGATTTTAACGGGAACCTCATAAGCCGGACACTTCCCGAAATTTTCGGCCATTTGCTTAATCTTAGCGTCAGTGATAGAGACGCGACCATAACGCTTATCGTAGAACTCCCCAACAGGGAGAATGTTATAGATAAAGCTAGTTTCAGAATCGCTCAAAGCGATAGGGACACCACCGTCAATCAAGACATTTTTAACAGAATCACTCATATCTCAACCTCCATACTTTTGAGGAATTCAGGTGTTACTTCATGACCCCGTATCTTATATAACAAACTCACCCAGCCTATTTCATCAAAATCTGCTCGTTCTGGAATGAATTTTTTTGCATATTCATTTAAGGCAACGACCTTATAATGAGAAAAATCATCTGAATATCTGCAAGCAATGATAAGAATTTTTGCCATATTTCCCAGATTAATTAACGTCTGGTATTGAGCGTTTGAGGCATATTGAGGTGGAGCAAATTCATGCTTATACTCAATAATAGCCTTGGGACAATTATGTTCATACTCAATCAGAAGAAAATCAATATCAGTAGCAGTACAACCAACGCCCCATTTTCTATGACGGCGTGAAATTTCTTCATCACGCCAACCTGTTCGTTCTTGCGCTACAGGCATCAATATACGCCTCCTTTATTCTTTCTCTTGATATATCGATATTCTTTGCATCTATATCCGTACCTATGAATTTCCTGCACATTGAGACAGCCGCCGCACCTGTTGTGCCGCCCCCAAGAAACGGGTCAAGGATTATGTCTCCTGGATTAGTGAATCGCTCAATTATGTCTAGCATTCCTCCCAGAGATTGACCCCATTCATGAAATCTTTTGTCGCTTTCAGGACTTTTCAGAACATCACCAACGTAATCACCTTCGTATTTACCTTTGACATACCAGAGAATTGGCTTCCAGAATGTATTGACACGCTTCTGATACAGTATTGGTGCACCGCCTCCCTGAGTGAGATAAGGCATAATCCAGTAATAAGACATGTGTTGTCCTAAGAGTTCAATGACTTCAGGCAAATATGACTGTCCAGTCATGACGATTAGAGAACCTCCCTGCTTAAGGACTCTTGAAGCAAGCGAGGACAAATTGCCGTAAAGAGGAATGTATTCTCTTGGATATGGAGGGTCAGTGATGATGAAGTCAATGCTTTCATCTTCAATTTCATCAAGCCCGTTTTGAATATCAGCAACGAAAAGATTGCATATATCATCAGGCATGGTATCGCTGAGTTCATAATGCTTACGTTCTGCTTTTGCCTCACTAAGAACTTTCTGAGATGCGACCAAAGGACTCGTGCCGTCTTCCTGCATTCTTGAGACTACTTCAGGCTTCTTCATTGCGCGTTCTTCTCGCTTCGTAGGGTTGAACACAGAGACAGGTTTCTTACGAACTGCATCAACATGACGTGGATACTCCTTACCGTCAGAACCTATCATTTGTGAGAGCTGGCGGATTTCGCCAACTGCCTCTAGCTCCTTACGTTGTGTACCTATCGTTTCATGATTTACTCCGAGTGCTTTAGCTATCTGTCTGTCTGACTGTTCTGGTGTCGCCTTGAGCTGTTCTCGAATCAACATACGCTTCTGTTCACTGTTCAAATGTCTGCGAGCGATGTTGAGCTTCCGAGCATGAGTAAGTTTTTCCGCTTCATTCATACCTGCGCGAATCACTTTCGGATAATCCTTGATTCCAAGTTCAGTACATACCTTCAATCTGTGATAACCGTCAAGAACATTCCCGTCTTCATCAAATTCAATAGGTACCATAACACCACGTTCAGCAATATCAGCTTTCAATTCTGCATATTCTTCATCTGTCAGTTCGGGCATTACCTGATAATTCATCTTTTCGCTCTCTTTCTGCTCTCTCTTCCAAAATTCAGGCACAAAAAAACACGGGCAGGAGAGCTTTACCCGTGTTGTTCATATTCGCGATTATGTTTCGTGCCTTCTTCGCCAGCGGTGAGTCTCGAACTCACATATTCTTTTACGCGCTCTGCCTTTTGAGCTACGCTGACATATGAAAAAGGAACAGGTTATTTATTCCCCGTTCCCTTTGTTAATATACCTTGATAACTTGCTTTACAGTGCTACTCCGCTAACCGAGACTAATGACGCTTTTCCATTCGTTGATACATTGATTATCATCTTCACTAATCTCTTTTCTGGTGCCGCACTTACTATCGTCTGTACCGCTAGTATGCAATAGTTCGTTCCGTTCACTATCTGACTGCCTACGTAGAGTACTGGCATATAGTCCGCATCAACAAGCCCGCCTGTTACCGCTGTGAATGCACTCTGTGCCTTCTGAGGAAGATTCACACTCTTCATCTCATCGATATTCCATCTGCCTAATTCTGCCATAATAAACACCTCCGATAAATTTTGCGCCGGAAACAGGACTCGAACCTGTAGCTTGCTTTTTCGCTGCTCTTACCCTTGAGCTATTCCGGCATGTCCTTAATCAAAATTTTGCATCTTTTGGAACTCCATAATCATATGGCTTCCCTGTTCGTAGACATTCGCGTATCTCTTCATTAAGTTCTGCATTCACTGAGACCATCATTGTGCCTATGCAATCTCCGAACTGCTTTTCATATTTCTCATTTAGCAAATCAAATTCCATAAACTGAAACATATTCTTTCGATATTGTTCACAGTCTTCTCCGAATCTTTCTCGATAAACACGCTTCAGTTCTTCAGGGTCATTCGCTGTTGGGATTTCTTTCATTATTTCTTCTCTCCTATCTCACTAATTATTTTCTCAAAGATTTTATACGATTCTGGAAAATATCTTTTTGTGGTCTCTATTGCTTCTGGATTATTGATTGAATCTGAAAATGTCTGTGCAAAAAATTCGTAGCAAACATTCTTTTCATCCTCTTTCCAGTAACTAGTTGAATGTGCAAAACCGTCTTTCACCTTATTCAGTGTCACTCCGCTGAATACGTCTGAGACTGTGCATTTCTCCATGTACGATAATTTTCCCTTAAGCTCTTTTTCCACCGCTGCATAAGCGTCCACTTTCTTTACACCTTTTGGATTTTTCCCTGATGATAATGCTTCCCTTTTTAACCTCGTTAGTGTTGATGATATATAACTCTCCACCTCAGAAACTAAACTATCGCGTAATTCTGCTGTCCCTGATGCATATCTGCCAAAACTACCGCTCTTATCATCTATCAAATGTCCTAATTCATGAAACAGCACTCCATATCTCGGACGTATGCCACTACTGTATTTGTCCGCAAGAAAATCTATATGTACTGCTCCTTCACGTGGTGAATAATAACCTTTACGCGAATTCGTATCTGCTATTTTCATTCTATCTTCAAGCAGATTCCAGACCCGCCGAATTGGGGCTGAAGCTCCTTCTATTTCATGTATTATTTCGTTCACATCGTTCGGCGATAATTTCCTTGATAGTCCTGACGCATACACCACACCTCGTTCCGCCATTTCTATTTTCGCTTCTCTCACTTGTGATGATATATCATAAATCAGTTTGTCTAAGTCATCACGCATACCTATAAGTCTGTCATGTTCTGGAACATCTCCTCGCAATATTGCCGCGTCTAATTGTTCCAGTATTTCCTCTCGCAGCCGCTTATACTCTGCATCTTGCTGGATTATTTCTTCAAAACTCGGTTGCGTCTCTAAAACAGAAGTAACATCTTCAACTGCATTCTCAAATCCTCCGAGCAGCCGCGAGACTTCTGCTATATCCTCTGCCCTCTGCTGTCCTGATTGCACTTCATCGAATTCATGACTCGTCAGCATTCCGTCCGGATAATCATAGACTGTGCAGCTCAAGAGCATACTCCGGCAATTCACGTGAAGAGGGGGTGTATTCTCCGGCAATCTTGGGTCATCTAACTTCATGAACAATCCATGCCGAGAACTGCATATCTCTGTCGTTCGGTCGTCCATTATTGCACTGAACTCTACACCTATCACATCTTCATTCGACTTCATTGAGATTAACCGACCCATTGAATCCGCACGGGTTATTTCTGTCCGCGCTATCGATTCTATTCTCGCGTCCGTCATTCTTTGCAGAACATCTGAACTCTCACGCAATGCCTTCATTCGTTCTTGAAGCGTTGAACCTGTCATCATCGATTCTCGTATCACACTGCCGACATTCGTCAATACATCTTCATTGATACTCCCAGCTAGCTTTGGCACATACCCTTCTAACCACCTCACTGCCTCTTCTGGTATCACTTCATGCCATTCACTTGCATCCGAATCCATTATGAAATCTTCAAGCAGTTCTCTTAGTTCTTCTTCTTCATAATCCGAAAGTGTTACTTTGCCTTGATACTTTTTCCCTTCACTTGCTGCTTTCTGTTCCTGAACGTATACGTGATTCAGATAGTACCCTTGCGCTAATGTCTCGCGTAATTTCTGGCTTAATGTCTGTGTAAACTTTTCTGGGAGTTCGGGTATCTTCGTGATTGTTCCTGATGAGATTTCGGATTCGGCTTGCCTAATGACTTGGCTTATCCATTTATGGGATATTGCTTTTAGTTCGGTGGTTAATGCTTTATATTGTTTCGTCCATATTCGGGAGGTTCTTATTATTACGTTTCGTTTGGCTTGACGCTGGAGTTCCCGCCTTCGTCGTCTCTTTGATTCGATAACTGCCATTCTGGATATACAGCCCCTTCTTCTGCCTCTGGAAGCCCTAACATCTCGCGTATCCATTCTCGGTCGCTCTCTGGTGATATTATTCCTGCATTCGAGAGATTCAGTAACATATTGCTCAATGTTAATTTCTCCGCACTCGTTACTTCATCACTTATCATGAAGTCTCCGTAACTTTCCTGTTCTCCGTAGTTCCATTCTATTATTGGCCTCCATAGCTGTTCTAGTTCCGCATCTACATAATCTGCCGCTAATGCTGCACAGGCCGCGTTGAACAGTTCAAAGTGCACTTGACCTAGTGAATATGAACCTCCGTTCTCTCCTGAACCTAATAATGACGGCAAGAACATTGCACGGTATATCATCTTGTCGCATATCTCTAATGCCTGCACATAGTTACTGCTTATTGCTCCGCTCGGCGTGAATATCGATTCTATTGTGCTCGCTTCATCTGTCACTATGTATGACCGCGAATTAAGATTCATTAATGCTTCATTTATTTGCTTCCGCGTTTCTCGGTCTTTCGTCTTCACATGAAGTATTGGCGTTCCAAATCTCTCCAAACATACTGCCCATAACTTCGGAATTGCTCGCTTCAATGACCACCAGCGATAACATTTCCTCAATAGGCTCTTTCCGTATGGCGTGCTCTTGTCTCCGTATACCTGTATCAGACATTTCCCAGCGGGTATCTTCACTTCTTCAAAGCCAGCCTTCTGAATTACATAGCCAATTCCATATGATTTATCCTCTTGCTGCGTCATCTGAAACTGTATGCTTGTCGGTGATAGAATTTGCACATTTGATAGCAACCATTGACCTCCGGCATTCTTCACTGTGAATTCTCCTACTCCAAATCCATATGCGAAACTATCACGAAGTATCGAACGCCTTATATCCGTTAATGTCCCTCGTATACTCTCTATACTACGGTCTACTAGTTCCTTTATCTTCTCGTCTTCATGTGTGTACGTTCCTATCCTTGATACTATTCGACCCGTCAGATATTCTAGCCCCGTGCTTATCGTTTCATCATTCGAGAGCATCTCTTTATAGTAGCTGCGGAATTCATCACTGTTCGTTATTGGCCGGTCTACCGCTGTCAGCAATTCCGTTAGTATGTCTGAATATCCATAGCCTACAGATTGTTCTGCGTCTTTTGACTTCATCTTCTGCTTGGCCATTCTCTCACCTCACTTTTTCCCCGTAACATTTTGAATTATTTCGTAAATATAATCCGCGTGATAGATGCCATACTTATCTTTGAATGCGTCTCGGAGAACATGTTTTACACCGTGATATTTTTCACAAAATTTATCATAATGACGTTTTACTGGATTTCCTCCAATCATGCGCCATTCAATACGGTGTAACTTATATTCATTCAGCAATTTTTTCATCGTTTCGCGAAGAGCCAGCCCTATTAACGTATTACCGTTATCAAATGAGATAAGTCCGAACCGTGAAGCGCAAGATGAATACCAGTCAATTCTGTAATCAAGATAGCCGACTAATTTTTGCATCGAGTCATTAGTGACGATAGCATATTGATAATGCCCAGCTTCTGGTTCATCTTTAATCGAAGGTATCCAGCTTTGGAGACCTGTTGTTAAGAATATCAATTCATCGGCATAAAATTTTTTCGCAAAAGCTACTTTTAACTCATCACGCTTTAAAATCGCAGGGATTAACATAATTACAATTTACCCTCCTACATAAACATTCCAACTTCCTGTTGCAACACTTGAACCGCAAGATACAGGATCGCCTATTCGTCCGAGCTGTCTGCCATTAACATAGACAGTTCCGCTTCCTGATGAGAGACTGCCAGCATGACTGCCGTGCGGAACTTCTGGGTGTGTGCATGTATGAACTGCCCACGAGTCGCCTTGACGGTGCGCAGGTATATCATTCACAAAAACGTTATTGCTTCCAGAAGTGCTATTGCGTGGCGGAAAGCATTCATGGCCAGTGCAAGTATCACCCTTTCTAGTTACAGGAGGCAAAATGAATCATTCCTTCCGTTAATTTTGTATAACGTTCTTTGATGATATTGCAATATTCTGGGCTGATTTCCATCATGAGACATTTTCGACCAGTCATCTCACAGGCTATTAGCGTTGTTCCTGAACCTCCGAAACAATCCAGAATGACATCATCAGGTTTAGAGAAGTCTTCAAGGATTTTCATGTGAAGTTCTACGGGCTTTTGTGTTGGATGTATCCTAGCTTGCCTACCGAACTCATATCTCCCATTCAGCTTATAGTTACCTTCCATACATACGCCATTCCATGTCTGCTTATAGTACTTTATCTTATTTCCCCAAGAACAATATGCTAATTCTCCATCACTGAAATCTAATCCTCGCCTGTTCTTATCCCAGAATATCCACCCTCCTGAAACTGGCAGAAAATCAGTGAAATATGAACCTCCCCAAATGATTAGCTTATCGGTTAGTTCTCTCACTATCTCATAATGTCCTTTCGCCGTTTCTCTCGTGTCATCCTTGAATGCTATGTGTTTTCGGGGTTGCAAAATTACTCCTGGCCATAACGATGCTTTAGAGTTTCTTCCACCTATCGTATCATTCTGGTGAAAGATTTTTATTCCATATGGTGGGTCTGTCAGTACAAGATTCACTGTGTCTTTTCCGATTAATTGCATCACATCTTCCCGCCTCGTTGCGTCTCCACACATTAATCTGTGCCTTCCGAGTTCAATAATTTCTCCGTACTTCACTTTCTCACCTCCATACCTAGAATATTCCTGACACATACAGCTTCCCGAAACTTTCCGCAAATCCTTCTCTATGCCTTGAACTGAATGCTAATACCGCCGCATCTGCCCTATCTGGTGAATGTCCCAATCGCTTCTTCATATCGTCTTTGCTCTCTATCTGAATTGCTCCGCGTGAATCTATCTTGTACTTTACACTTGCTAATTCACTCAGTAATTCATCATCTGGCGGTAACGATATTGCATCCTTTTCAGGGTCTAACAGCTCTCGGAAATTGCACCATAATTCTGCTCTCAGATTGTGATAACGCTCTGCATCACTCGAACGTTCCGATACATTCACTCCAACATTTGAATATCCCTCTTCTTCTAGACTATCCACTACTCCGCGACCTATTCCAATTTCATCTACTGCTATCCTCTTCGTCGCATTCTCCCGTGCATGCTGAAGCACTAATCCTGATGTCTCTCGTGTATTCTTCTGCGAATATACATTCAGTCCCGTCAGCTTATTCCCTTTGCGCACGGCTATCACTGTCTTATCATTACCATATGCCGCTACGTCTACTCCTAGCTGTACTGGTTTTCCTTCAGGCATTTCCTCCCAGCGTTCCATTGCTAGCTCTATCCATAACAACGGAATCAATGTATCCTCGCCTTGACGCGGAAAATTTCCAAGCACTCTCACCTGATACGGTGCGCTTTGTTCCCCCCATGCCTTGTATCTATCACTCACCCATTGCGGCGTTATCAGTCTCGGATATGGAATTTCTTTCACCTTGTCTTGCCATGTATCAGAGGCTATATCTTCAGGCGTTATTCCGTATGTCGTGAAGTTTGGCGTGTCGTAGGCACTCACATGAAATGTCGTATATCCTGGCTTCGTGAATGCATCATAGAACGGTGTCCCTATGCTCGTTGGATTCCCTATCAACAGCAGACGCGCTCCTGAACTCGTTAATATTCCTTCTATTGCCTCGAATATCTCCAAGTTCACTCCTGCTGCCTCATCTACTATCACTAGTATATGTTCCTCATGAAATCCTTGAAATCTATCAGGTTCATTCGTGCTTAATCCTGCCGCATACCATTCATCATGTATCAGGTGAAGTTCTGGCGTTTTCGGTAATAAATTTCCGCCTAATGGGATTGTCGCTTCTCTATATGCACTTCGGATTTCCTTCCAGATTAATTTTTCTACTTGCCTCCATGTTGGGGCTGTACTTAATACTATCGCCTTCGGGTGCGTATACAGAAACCACAATATGCACATTGCCGCTGTGAATGTTTTTCCTATTCCATGACACGAACGTACTGCTGTCCGTGTGTTCTCTCTCACTGATTGAAGGATTGCAGCTTGAACAGGCCAAAGGGGCTTATTCAATATTCGACTTGTGAAATATTCGGGGTCTTGCAGTTTCTCTTTGAAGTCTGCTTTCATTCTTTCGGCTTCAACTCGGTACTTTGGGACTTTTCTCGTCCTTGTCCTTCCCACTATATCCCTCCAGCATCAATTCTGCCAACGTCTTTGGTATCTCTCCGCTTATTTCTATATTCTGTTCATCTCTTTGATTAAGGTAATTCTTCCCTAAGAATATTGCCATTGCAGGTGATTTTTCGGCTAACTTCCACTGCATTCGTCTCAGTGATTTTTTCCCTTGCGCTCTTTTTTCTTTGAATATATCTTCAAATCTTTTACCATACTCACGCTGACACCATCTCGTTAATGTCGATACTCCACATCCGAAAAATTCTGCTATTTCCGTTTCTGTACATTGAAGTCCACACAATTTCTCAAACTCTTCAACTTCTATCTTCACTTGAGGGCGACCTATCTTAGCTATTTTTCCTCACCTCCATAACAAAAAATGCAGCTCATTCTTTCTCGAATGAACCGCAATTTCTCATGTTCTTAGGATATCACGACTTCCGTTCTTTTCTTGCCATTATTTTGCCAAATTTGTGCCAAAAAAATGCCAAATTTGTGCCACTTCATAATCCAAGATAACTTATTGACGTTAGTACCAATTCTCGACGACGGCGGGCTAATGTTCGGCGGGCTATTCTCAACTCTTCTATTATCGCGTCTGGCTGATTGTTCCCGAAATACATTAGCTCCATAACTTCATATAATTCCTTGTTGTGTGATTTATCTAGTGACTCTGGACTCGTCAGGTCGCTCTTTAACATTGTTATCGGTTTCGTCCACCTTTCTAACTTCCTTATCCTGTCCTCTAACTGTTCTATCTTTATCAGTCTCGCTTGCACTGGATTTGAAGGTTCTCCCGTGAAGCTGAACGTGTACTGATAGTTCTGCGCATGCACATCTGTTCCTGAACGTTCTACCCTTAAATCTTCTCGCAGTATCTCTATACATGCCATATTCCTTTTATATTCATACATACACTTCTCCGCATATCTGAATTTATCCTTCTGCTTCATTCTTCGCTCCTTATATTGCACATTACTGCTGAATATTTATCTCCTGGTAATCCGTCTGCGTAACGTATCGCTGCCCTCTCCTCTATTGCGTCACGCAATGCAGCATCTTCATTCGATGCTAACAATATCAATCTCACTTCTATATCTGGATTCTCATTTAGTATCCTCTCGTAATGTTCTCGCGCTTTTTCGTCTCCTCCATACAGCTTTATTCGCCTTTTCTCTACTTTGCTGCTTATCTTCCATCGTCTTAGTTCCTCCTGATACTCCTTCACTGATATCATCACTTATCACCTCTATGTATGTCGTCGTCTTATTTCCCTTTTCTCGTTCCACATGAAGCACTTCTATCTGACTGTCATCTTTGATTATTCCCGCCATACTTAAACAATCCTGCAATGCCTTCACTCGGTTATCTATGTCCCATTTCCTACGGTCTTTCGTTCGGAATTTTATTCGGAATTCTATTGCTTTTCTACACGGTTTTTTCTTCTTCCATTCTTGGCTCAATAATTCCGTTACTCGTTCCTGATACTTTTTGCTTCTTAATGTCTTATACCGTCGGTGCCCTACATTGCGATACATGTTATTCACTGTCGGCGGTAATCCTTCTAACTCCAATGATATTAACTTCTTCATTCTTTCTCTCCTTCCTTGCGTGACCTTTTTCTTAGCGTGACATTTTGCGTGACATTCACTTTTTCTCTCTCTTTTTTATCTTCAATCCTTGATTTCACTTTATCCTTGTCGTCATCTGCTTTCCCGTGACTCCTTCGCGTGACAACATGTCGTTACGTGACACACTATATATATAGTGTGTGTCACGCTTGTCACGCAACATGCGCCAAACATTTGTAACGTGACATTTTTTTCTGCTTTTGTCACGCTTGTCACGCTAATCTTTATACCTCTCATCTTCTTTCATCCTTCTACGTATGTTCAACTTTAAGCCACTCTCATATCCGTCTCCTTTTGGTTCAAGGCAATAATATTCTCGCCCTTCTATTGTCTTCTTGAATACTATGTGCTTCGTTTCAAGCATTAATTCTCGTGACCTCTTGAACTGCTGGCGTTTCGTACTCTCCTTGTCCGCACTCGACATCTCATAGTACACTTCTCGCCAATCTTCTATCTGCACTGATACTACTTCCCTTTCTCGCTCTTCATCTTTCAGCAATACTCCGAACTTCTGCGCCGCCTTCTCGTATGTTTCCTTCGCAAATCTTTCGGCTTTGGTGGGTTGCTCTGTTCCTTTGGGTTGTTTCGTTTTATCTGCTAGAATTTCCGTCACTTGTTCATTCAGCTCCAGTACACATGTCGTTTCCTGTTCCCCTGTCGCTTTTAGGAATTCTGGCACTTCTATACTCAATAGATTAAACACTAGTGGCGGCTGCGTATCTGTGTCTTTGCTCTTCGTCATCTCCAACGTCAATAGTTGCCCGTTCTTCGTTAGCTTCAGCTCCATATCCATTGCCGCCTTGAATACGCTTGAACCTCGTGCTCGTCCTTGCGCTTCGGGATTCAATCCCGTGTGATGTACATTCAATACCGTGCTGTGAAATTCTTCTATCAGCTTTTTCTCCGCGTTCGTGAATATCGTCGCGTCTACCGTCTTGTTCTCGTCTCCATTCATTGACGTGTTCACTGTGTCCAAGATTATCAGTTCGGGATTCGGATATTTCATTCCTATGTTCGCTATCAATCTATTTATTCCTACTTCTGCGTTCTTTTCATCTATCGCCACTGTCTCCGTTATTATTGCCATTTCCGTTAACTCCGCTGAATATCCCTTATGACTCACCAATCCAGCAAATCTCTTCCTCAGTCCTCGCTGGCCTTCTCCTGCTACATATACTACGGGGCCGTGTTTGTGAATTTTCTTGCCATGCCAGTCACTAATTTCAGGATTCGATATCGCATATGCAAGGTCACATACTACGAACCCTTTTCCACTTCCACTTGGCGCAAATAACATCGTTAGGCTTTCTCTTGGCAGCCAATCTTCTATTAGATAATTTGAGTCTTTTAATGGCTGGCAGAATTCCTTGAACATTGAACTTGTCAATATTCCTAATCTATTGGCTTCGCTCTCATAGTTCTTTCGTCTTTGTTCCTTCTTTTCCCTTTCTATTGCATGTCTTAGTTCTTCACATGCCTTCTCGTCTCCATACTTCAACGCATAATCGTCCCAATCCGTCCCTTCGTCTATGCTCTTGAACGGCGGCGTTACGTACAGATTCGCATATCCTCGTTCTACTGCCTTTTTCGCTGCTTGCACTCCTGGATTATTTTTACATTTCTCCTCCGTCTCTTTGTCATCGTCCGCTAAGATTATTATCTCTGCTTTCGGATATCTTTCACGTAGTTTCTTGGCCGTTTCCTCCAAGTTATTGCATGTTATCGCTGCTGCTACTGGTACTTTTGTTAGTTCATATGCCTTCGCTCCTGTTGCCATTCCTTCACAGATATATATTTGCTCCGTCGTTTCAGTTTTCAGACTATCAAGTGCTACACTCCAGAATAATCCTTCAATCCTTGCTACGGGATAAAACCTTTTCGTTCCATCTCCTTTTATCCATTGGATTGAACGCACTATTCCGTTTATATCTCTCAAGGCTACTACTAACCTGTCATCTTGCTGTCTTAATCCATATCTGTTTATCCTTTTCCTCTTCAGATATTCATGCTCACTATCTGCTGGCGGCAAACTCTCGAATAATATTCGCGCTCGTTCTGATGCTTCAATTTCTTTTGCTTTTCTCTCCGATTCCTTTCGTTTTCGCTCCTCCTCTGCTTTTTGCCTATATTCCTCTGAGTCGTAATATTCCCTTTCTTCCGCACTGAAACTCGACATATCATATTTCCATATCGTTTTTACATCTCGTTTCCAGTCTTGCACAAATCCTGCCGGCAATCCATCCGTGTGAATGCAATATGCTCCGTTCTTCTTCCCTCGACGGTCTCCTTCTATATCGTAACGGTGTATTTCTCCATCCAATCGAAGTTCTTCATAACTCGCTGGCCTTATTCCTAGTTGACTCATTAATGAAAGCACTTGTTCCCTGATTTCGCTTTCCTCTATCTGTCTAGGCATCTCGTCTTGCCTCCTCAAAAATTCAGCAGCAATTCACTATCTTTTTATAGTTCCTTGCTGCCTACTCTTCTTGATGTCTTAGAATGGTATCCTGTTGTTGCTTTCGTCTTCCATTGGCGGAATTCTTCCAAAGTCAGTTTGTTCTTCGTTTTTTCCTTCCCATGCTGGCAACGTTGTCACTTTCTTTCGGCTCAAGAAGTAATGCACCTCTGATCGCATTTCTCCCTTGTTATCTGCTCGCTGCTTCACTCGCGCTCCGCCTGTCTTTCCTTTCCAGTCGTTTACGTTCACATTCCCGCGCTCTATCTCGAAACTCTCATATATCGCTCCCAATCTCTGATCCGTTCGCTTCTTCGATTCCTCTGTGCTGTTGTCGAATACCATGTAATACCATAATGGCACACTGTATCCGTTCACTTTCAGCTTCAGACGTATCATGTCTTTTCCACTCTGTGATACCTGTTCCGCTGCGTCCTCTATCTTCACTCGGTATTCTCCTGCTGGAATCAAATCGTAACTTTCTGATTCATAATTCTCTGGGTTGTACTTCCAGTCTATCATTACTCTTTTCCTCCTGTTCTATATTGTTCCCTGAGTGCCTTCACTGATTCAATAAGTCCTCTGTGTTTCGCTAAATAAGCAGTTACCAGCTTATTGATTATGTCTGTTACTGTCGTCTCCTGAAGACTTGCCAGCAATGAAAGTTCACTATGTAATTCTTTCTTAATTCCGCTGTAAGTCTCGCTGTTACTGTACTGTCTCTGTTTCCTTCTACGTTTGAATGTTTTCTTGGTTTCATTTGTAAAAGGCAACATTAATTCTTCATTTGCGCTATTTGATGATGATGTTTTCCGGCATGGAACATATCTTTCCCAGCCAAAGAAATCCGCTAGTTTGTTGTAATCTGACACATTGCAACGTTCCATTAGTTCTATTGCGCTTATTACTGGCTGGCTTGATATTCCTATTTTCTCGGATAATTCAAGTTGAGTCAGTCCGCGTTTTTCTCGTTCTTGCCTCAATGTCTTTATGTTCGACATTGCTACAACATCATCCGCGATACTTTGGATTTGCATTAGTGTTCTCCTTCCGTTTCGTTCCCATCTATGCGCGCTAATAATGCTTTTGTTGCTTTCAATGCATCATGTTGTGCCACTAATGCCATCATGAATGCGGGGTCATTCTTCTCCCCTGATGCCCATGCTTTCTGGTCTTCTATTTCGCATATAGCAGTCAGCAGTCTGTACATTTCTGGTGCGGCGGCGATAAGTCGAGCATTCTCTTCTGTCAATTCGATAGGGTTATTATCCTCATCGACTACCCCAACAATAAAATCCCTGTGCAACACCTTCCAT
>CAJOLN010000030.1 GCA_905235395.1 uncultured Synergistales bacterium | reverse complement strand
ATTTGTACACTCCTGATTTCGTGAATGCAAAAATGATTATGTCCTGAACATTTGATGCTGTTGCATAAGTCAGCTTTCCGTTCTCACGATTCACGCCGCCTGCAACCCATAAGAGCGTTGAAAGTTCCTCAAGGCTAATCTCTGTATCAGCGAAATCACCTGCACTCTGACGCTGTGCAATTGCATCGAGAACACCAATTCCGCCCGTCTTCTCAGGAGCAGGTAGCTTGATATCTTCAGCCGCGAATGAAACCGATGCACTCAACAGAGCGAATACTACTAACATAACTGCAAATCTTTTCATGATATTGCCTCCTATTTGTTATTTTGGAATATTGCAATTCCATCTTTGAAAATTAATTGACGCATTTCGTTCCCATAAACTTTGTGAGATGAAGCAATGTTTTCAATCGCTTTCATGTCTTCATCTGAAAGTTCGAGGTCTAACGCATCAATATTTTCCCGTAAGTGTTCAGGGCTAGTCGTGCCTATCAGTGTTGATGCTTCAGGCAGATTAGCCAGTGTCCAAGCTGTCATTAACTGAGAGAGAGATACATTCTTGCTGTTTGCGAAATCCTTCAGCTCACGGACTAACGGAAGGTTCTTCGGAAGGTTCTCAGGTGAAAACATCGGTGAGGGCATTGCTATTGAAACTTTGCCTTCAAGAGTTCTGTCATTAAGAAGGCCATGACCCAATGAACCAAACGTTAAGACTCTTACGCCTAATTCTTTTGCCGCAGGAATTAAATCTTTCTCTATCTCGCGTCCAATCAGTGAATATTCAAGTTCAACCGTGTGTATCGGATGAATCTTATGTGCACGTCTCAACGTCTCAGCATCAACTTCAGTCAGTCCGATATTGCGGATAAAACCTTTTTCCTTCAGTTCAACGAGAACTTCCATAATGCTCTCAATGGGAATTGAGCTGTCCATTCTTGCAGGCTGATACAGATCGACGTATTCAAGTCCGAGACGATGAAGCGAATAATTCAACTGCGCTTTGATGTGAAAAGGCTGTACATCGAGACCATAAATTCCTCCTTTAGGCTCGAATAACACACCGAACTTCACTGACAGAAAATATTTGTCTCTTGGAATATCCCTCAGTGCATTACCGACTACTATTTCACTTTCGCCGCCGTTATAGAAACTTCCGGTGTTCAATAACGTTACGCCGTTTTCAATTGCCGCATGAATTGTGCGAATCGATTGGGGTTCATTTCTTCGCGACATTCCCATACAGCCAAGCCCTAATCTTTTTATCTTAGTCTGCATTTACTTACTGCCTCCTTTATCCTTCAATAATTTTTTCAGTAACCTCATTAACTCTCTTTTTTCGTTTTCGTTCAGAACTCCCGTTAAATTTTCTTCGAGTTCATCTCCGAGCCTGAACAGCAATTCTTTCATCTCAATAGCTTTTTCTGAAAGACATAACAGTTTGCTTCTATTATCATCAGGATTAATTCTGCGTTCAATTAAGCCTTTCCTCTCTAATGTCTTCACTAATCCCGTTACTGTTGGGTTCGTCATCGAGAAATTATGCTCAATATCGACCTGCCGAACATGACTAGATGAATTCACTAACAGGAACTTCAATATCTTAAACTGTGAGTTAGTGAGGTCATGCTGTTCAAGAATCGGATTTGAGAGTTTATCAATCTCAAGGCTGAGTTTCTTTATCAGTACTGCAATCTTATTTGCCGGTTCCATTGAGCCAGTCAAAAGCCTCGCCGTAAATCCTGTTCACGTCTTCGGGTCTGTCTGTTCCTGGAAGATCGTTGCTTATCTCTCCGCCTGCAATCTTTCGGGTATATGCTAACCATCTGTATGATACCCTGAGGTCTTTAACGTCATCGGGATTAATCTTGAGGTCTGTACCAGGTATCACTGGAGCTAATTCATCAGCTTCATCGAGTGAAAGCATATCAACAATTTTCCATACACCTTTTCTTTTCTCGACGCGGTATAACAGACGCATATATGATGTGAGGACTGCCTCAGCACCATTCACTTTTACTGTTCGTGATGTTGTCGAAGGGTACTCAACGAATGCACGTTCACCATTCATGTGAATCAATGCGCCTCCGCACCTGTTGACGTTGAATGACTGACCTTGTGCTTCAACAGATGAACGTCCCACAAATGTATTTGTTCCTCCGCTCTGCCAGCTCGTATGAATCTGTGCGTCCTCTGCGTAACATTCTGCGAGTTCTTTATCACGATGACTGACACGGTATAGCCTCTCACTGACTATCAGGTTATTCACGGCTTCATAATCGCTCATGACGTAGGCAAAGCATGAACCGGCCATGACTGACACAATCACTAATGCACATGCGAATATCTTCATGTATTAATTGCCTCCCAAGTGTAAAATTCTCTCAGCGTTCCCGTGAGCAATAAGCTCTTTCTGTTCACGCGTAAGATTCGATTCGTCTAGGAACTCATAAACGTTATCTGGCTGTATGTAGGGGAAATCCACAGCGTAAAGTATATGATCAGCTCCCATGAGTTTAACGAGATATTCAAGCTGCATTGACGAGAATATTCCGCTTGGTGTTACGTATACATTCTTCTTGTAGTATTCAGATATGTTTTTCTTCAGGCCCGTAATCTCAGGAGAGAACATGTAATCAAGTCTTTCAAGGAATGCTGGCACAAGTTCACCCCAATGACCTGATATTATCTTCAATTTAGGCAGCTTGTCGAATATCCCTGACATTATCATTCTCAGTACGTGAATCCCAACGTCCATATGCCAGCCGTAACCTGCTGATGCGAATTGACCTGCAACAGCGAGACCCCAGTTAGGCGATGTGAAATAGAAATCCTGAATTCGTGGGTTAATCAGTGCAGGGTGAAATGATACAGGTACATCGAGTTTCTCTGCACGCTCGAATATCGGAAAGAATTGCGGTTCATCGTAAAAGTGTTCCTGATACTGACCAGCTACTAACGTTCCGCAGAAGTGATATTCCTTCACACAGCGTTCAAGTTCATCTGCTGCGGCTTTAGGGTCTGCCATAGGAAGAGTTGCGAAACCTGCAAACCTGTCAGGGTATTCTGCAATTCGTTCGGCTAAAATGTCATTAGCCTGCCTGCATATCTTCACTGCTTCGTGAGCTGGAACTTTATCCGAAATTGGAGATGTGTACGATAGAACTTGCATTGTGATTCTCTGTGAGTCCATGTAGGGAAGTCTTTTGTCTTTGATGTCGAAAAGTGCCTGACCGAATCTTATTCGTGATTTATAGAAATCCTGAAGTTCTTTCGGCTGTTCCGGTGATGGAGGATTAAAGGCATCATTTGCTTCTGATATTCTCTTATCTAGAAAGTGTTCTTCCAACGTGATGAGTTTCATTCCTGGCCTCCTGTCTTGATGTTTCATTTGCAAATGAATAATATCATAGGAAGCTATGAATATCTATAGTGATGAAAAATCCCCCGATGTTGAATCAGGGGATTAAAATTTTATCTTGAGCCTAAATGTTTTCGGAAGAATTCTTCAAGTGCACGATAGAAATCGAATCTGTTCTCCTCATTTTGGAAACCATGTCCTTCATTTTCCTTCACTAAGTACACTACATCTCTTCCTGTTTTGCGTACTGCTTCAACTATCTGATCTGATTCTGCTTTCTTCACTCGAACATCGTTAGCTCCCTGTGCAACAAGCAACGGTATCTTTATGTTCTCAGCATGAAACACAGGAGAGACTGCTTCAAGTAATTCTTTGTCGTTCACTGGATGACCAATCTCTTCATATTCCATTTCACGATATGGTTCCCAATACGGCGGAATACTTTCAAGCAAAGTGAAAAGATTCGACGGCCCGACATAACTCACTGCACACGCGTAAAGGTCTGGAGTGAATGCCGCACCTGCAAGCGCAGAATATCCTCCGTAACTTCCTCCGTAAATCGCAAGACGTGATTTATCCGCTATACCCTGTTCGACTGCCCATAAGACACCGTCAGTAACATCATCCTGCATCTTTCTTCCCCATTGCTTGAACCCTGACTGCCAAAATTCTTTACCGTATCCAGTTGAGCCTCGAAAGTTCACTTGCAGTACAGCTATTCCCCTGTTGGCTAAGAACTGTACATTCGAATCAAATCCCCATGCATCTCTTGCACTTGGCCCGCCGTGAGGAATGACTACTAAAGGCAGGTCATGCGATTCAATTCCAACAGGAAGCGTTAAGTATCCGTGAATCTTCAAGCCGTCTCTTGCTGTGTATTCAATCGGAGTCATTGAGGCCATGTTTGATTCTTTCAGCCATGGTGATAAAGCTGCAAGTTTCGACATCGAATTATTACTGCTGTCATAAAGATAATATGTTCCTCTCGTCCTGTCGCTGTATGTCCTCACGATAAATTTTCGTTCTTCATCATCTACATCTGCTATGCTCACTTCATATCCCGGAAAGAATGCCTCAAGTGATTTCTGAATTTCTTCGCGTTCATTGTCAAAGAATACATAATGCCTCTTATCCGTCATGTATATTACTCCTGTTATCTTTTTCTTCTTCTTTGAGTGCAATATTCCTCCTGCATCAACTTCATCATGTTCAAAGACTAAATTGATTGTCCTGTTCTCTTCAGGATCAAATGTGAATATCGCTGTCTTATCGCGGCTCAAATTGCTTGCAACATACATCAGCTTGTTATCATACGCGAACATTGCAGGTGCGAATGTCTCCTTGAAATTTGTCGTTAAAAGTGTCCTGAAAGGTTCGTTTTCATTGGTGCGGTACAGAAAGCTCCCGTTCACACCGTCAGTTGAATATGCTGCTCTCAATTTCCCGTCATGATCTGTCATCCAGCCTGTGATATTTCCGGGATTCTCTGCGACAAGTTCAAGTTCTCCTGTGTCCAGTCTGCACCTGAATACATCAAAGACTTCAGGGTTACGCTTATTCATTGCAAGAAGCATATGATTTGAATCATCTTCAAGGTCATCAAGTATACCTGCTCTCACGTTCTCAAATGGTGTTAAGTCTCTTGCCTCTCTTCCTGTTATGTCAGTTATGTATACGTGATAGTTCTCATCGCCTCCTGAATCCTGAACGAAAACTATTTTGTCATTTCCTTTCCAGAAGAATCCTTCTATGTCCCGTTCTGTTGATGATGTTATTCTCTTCTCATTGCCTGTTGATATATCACGTACATATACATTCATTCTATGCTCCCATGGTTTTACAAATGCGAGTTTAGTTCCGTCTGGTGAAATTGAGAATGCTGCTCTCTCAGGATTACGGAAAAAGTCTTCCATGCCAATCAACGGAGGTAAGGCGGCAAATGCTGATGTTAATGGGAAGAATGCGAAGATTAATACCGAGATGAATAATATTCTCATGTGAAATAAAAACTCCTTTCAAAAAAAAAGTTTGCAAATGATTTTATCACGGCTTATATTACGAAATGAATACGTTAATTTTTAGGAGAGATGCATAAATGAATCTTTATCCAGTAAATATAGAATCACAGAATGACATTAAGAAAATATGTGAGCGAATCAAAACCGATTCACGAGCACTTGCATATCTAATACCGAAACGCAAGATACTTCACTTCTTCGCGGACAATGTTGACTATCGTGCAGCAAGTTTCCTCAAGCAGGAGATGTTATCGCGGGGAGGAGACACGATAGTAACGAAGCATGTGATTGACGGCAAGACAGAATACAGTGATGTGTTAATCATGGGAACGCCTTCACAGATTAAGAGCCTGATTCAGAAGATGAGTTCTATGCCGATATGGGGACTTGATGAACTCAGAATGAAACTCTCGAATGCATTCACGAACATGAATCTTCACGAATGGGTTATGATTTCACCGAATGGACACAGAATAGAACTCAGTGATGATACAAAACTAATGGCAATAATGAATCTCACTACAGATTCATTTTACGCACCGAGCCGCACAACTGAGAATGATATTTTGAAGAGGGCAGAAGAGTTTCTGAATGACGGAGCATATATCATTGACATTGGAGCAGAATCGACGAGGCCGGGAGCACATGCAGTTGATGAATCGGAAGAGCTTTCGAGAATTATTCCAGCACTGAAAATTTTACGCGGTGAATTTCCAAACGCATTAATCTCTGTTGATACATACAAGCCCAATGTTGCAAGGGCAGCAGTGAATGAAGGTGCAGACATAATAAATGACATAAGCGGATTTGAATTCACAGACGGAATGCCCGAAGTGATTCGTGAGCTGAGAGTTCCTTATGTGCTTTCAAACACGAAAGATACACCCGTCAACATGGCCATGAAGGAAGATTCATCAAATGAGAAAATACTATCTGAACTTGCAGAATATTTCGCGAGTAAACTTGAGAGATTGAATGATGTGAATGAACTTGTGATGATAGATCCTGGATTGGGATTCGGGAAGAGTGCGAATGAGAATTTTGCGATAGTGCGGGACATTGAGAGCATGAAAATTTTCGGAAGGCCCATTCTCGTTGGACATTCGCGGAAGAGATTCACGGAAGGAATTGCAGGCACACTTGCAGTGAGTGCATTGATGTATGGAAGAGTGAGCCTGCTTCGTGTTCATGATGTAAAAGATAATCTTAATGCTCTGAGAATCTCTAAGAGCGTTCACGCTTACCGCTAATGAGTTTGTACTTGAGCTTGTGATAAATATCTGTGAAAATATATTTTATTGGCAAAACAGACCAATAAATTTTCTGTAAGGCAGGTTTGATGCGTTCAAACCACAACTGCCATTTGTCTTTTCTGCCAGCATACAGCGATACTATTAAATCAATAATTTCAGCTTTGGTTTTGTCTTTGCCCCATTCACTGATGAGATACGTCTTCCAATACATTTTTTGATACGGAATACCAGTGATTTCCCATGCTCTACTATGACCTGATGCATGTATGATACTATTCCGTGTTTCCTGCTCTGATAGAGGACGTATATTATTGAACCTATGGTCTATTATTTTGATGGATTTGTAGAACAAGCAGTTCAATATGTCCTGATCGCTGAACTTCATAAGATGCGCATGCGTGTTTAACCAATTCATAGCATTCTGAAATAGGTTTCCTCTATTGCGAATCATATTTAAATTCATAATGAGTACACCTGCATTAATATACGTACGCCTATCACACCTCATCAGGAAACACCGTACAGATTCACCAACTCCGCCGTAACGTATGAAATCTATGTCAAAGACTCCTGCTATACAGTAATCTTCTGCATCAACATTCCATAACTCTTGAACATCAAGATCAAAAATTATATCGCAGTCGAAATACAGAACTTTTGATATTTTCGGCAGCAAATCAGGAATAAGAAGCCTATAGTAAGTTCCTATAGTTACTCTGTACGTATCTGGCATTTTTTCAATCTTGCTGTTGAATTCGAATTTATTTGTAACGTCAATAAGTTCTATCGTCTGATTGTATTTCTCTGCTGTGCATATGAATTTCCGTTTGTTGTCTTCGGTGAGTGTATCGTCATGAAGAAGATGAACTATGATTTTGCTCTTTGTGTTCTCGAATATTGATGTGATTGTTACTCCGGCATGCTGTGAATACGTACCTGTTGGATCATACACTGCTAAAGCGACATGTATCGACTCGTTGGTCGTTAGTCGTTGGTCGTTAGTCGTTGGTCGTTGGTCGTTGGTCGATTATACTGTTTTTATCATTCACTTGTCAATTTCTCCTTTCATCTATGCTTAAATTTTGCTAATTGTATCATAAACTGCTAAAGTTTACTCACCTACATTCAAATGAAGGAGGCATATTGAATCATGAAAGGCATAGTCTTAGCAGGAGGAAGCGGTTCACGTTTATACCCTCTGACATTCGTAACATCGAAACAGTTATTGCCAGTCTACGATAAGCCAATGATATATTACCCTGTCTCAGTGTTAATGCAGGCAAAGATTCGCGATATCCTCATAATATCAACTCCCGAAGATTTACCGCGCTTTGAAAAACTCTTAGGTAATGGAAGTCATTTCGGAGTACACTTCTCATATGAGGAACAGCCCAAGCCTGAAGGATTAGCACAGGCATTCATAATCGGGAAGAAGTTCATCGGAAATGATTCAGCAGCAATGATACTCGGAGATAATATATTCTCTGGTCATGGCCTCGTGAAGAGACTGCGTGAGGCAGTGAAAAATGCAGAATCAGGAAAGGGAGCAACAATTTTCGGATACTATGTTGATGACCCTGAAAGATTCGGAATCGTTGAATTTGATTCAAACGGCCATGCAGTATCAATCGAAGAGAAACCAGCAAAACCAAAAAGCAATTACTGTGTTACGGGATTATATTTCTATGATAACAGAGTAATTGAATTCGCAGAAAACTTGAAGCCCTCAAAACGCGGTGAACTCGAAATCACAGATCTGAATCGAATTTATCTTGAGCTTGGTGAACTTAACGTTGAACTTCTCGGTCAGGGATTCACTTGGTTAGACACTGGTACACATGAGAGTCTTGCAGATGCAACTAACTTCGTTCGCACTCTTGAGACTCACCAGCACAGAAAGATTGCATGTCTTGAAGAGATTGCATATCTTAACAAATGGATCTCAAGAGATGATGTGATGAACATAGCAGAGAAACTCAGCAAGAATCAATACGGTCAATACTTGCGTGATGTATTAGAAGGGAAGTATATAGATGCGTGAAAAAATATTTGTTACTGGTGCAAATGGCCAGTTAGGTCGAGATTTGATTCATGAATTGTCATCAAGAGGAACTGAATGCATTGCGTCAGATATTCAGGAAAGTTTTGCAGGTGAAGAATCATGTGAGTATGTTCAGCTCGACATTACGAATCATGAATCAGTTGATGAGACCATGAAGAGAATTATGCCTTCGAGAGTGATTCACTGTGCAGCATGGACAGCAGTTGATGCAGCAGAGGAAGAATTGAATCGTTCAAAGGTTCATTCAATCAATTCTGAAGGCACAGAGAACATCGCGAGAGCATGCCGTGAAATTGATTCAGTCATAACATACATCAGCACTGACTACATTTTTGATGGAACAGGTGTGCGCGCATGGAAACCTGAAGATGAATCATATGCACCATTGAACTATTACGGTCAGACGAAACTTGAAGGTGAACTCGCAGTGAAAAAATTTGTTCCAAAATTCTTCATCGTTAGAATTGCATGGGTATTTGGTTCTAACGGAAACAATTTCGTGAAGACCATGCTGAAACTCTCGAAGACACATGACACATTGAGAGTCGTGAATGACCAGATAGGAACGCCGACATATACGCCGGATTTATCGAGACTTCTTGCAGATATGAATGAAACAAGCAAGTTCGGGATATATCATGCAACTAACGAAGGAGGATTCATAAGCTGGTATGATTTTGCATGTGAAATTTTCAGGCAGGCAGGAAAAAACATAAACGTGATTCCAGTTTCAACATCTGAATACGGATTATCGAAGGCAAAACGACCATTCAATTCGCGTTTAGACAAGAGCAAACTGAAAGCATCAGGTTTTGAATTATTGCCTGACTGGAGAGATGCATTAAGGAGGTATCTTGATATTAATGGGACAGATTAAGGTTGAGCATAACGTTGGAGGCATTGAAGGCTTATGCGTAATCACTCCGACAGTACACGGAGATAAACGCGGATATTTCTCGGAGACATACAATTTCCGTGAGATGAGTGAAGAAGGAATTGATATTACGTTCATTCAGGACAACCAGAGCAGCAGCACTAAAGGTGTATTGAGGGGATTGCATTTTCAGATTAATTTTCCTCAGACAAAACTCGTGCGAACAATCAGAGGCAGTGTTTATGATGTAGCTGTAGATATTCGGAAGGGAAGCAAGACATTCGGAAAATATTTTGGCATTGAACTTTCGGAAGAGAATCACAAGCAGCTTTTGATTCCGAAAAACTTCGCTCACGGTTTCATAGTTTTATCTGACCTTGCAGAGTTCTGTTACAAGTGTGACGACTACTGGCACCCGAATGATGAAGGCGGAATAATCTGGAATGACCCAGACATCAATATAGCATGGCCTCATGTTGATTCTGAACTCATAATGTCGGACAAAGATAAACGTCTTCCATTGTTGAAGGAGCTGATGAACTCATGAAGATAATCGTTACGGGAGGAGCAGGTTTCATCGGAAGCAATTTCATCTTTCACATGCTGAATGCACATCCCGAAGACAGAATCTTATGCATAGACAAGCTAACGTATGCAGGGAACATAAACACTCTGAAAGAAATTATTGCAGAGAACAGAATAGGCTTCTTCAGATTAGACATATGCGACCGCGAAAAGATATATTCACTCTTTGAACGTGAACAGCCCGACATAATCATAAACTTTGCGGCAGAATCTCATGTTGACCGTTCAATCGATAATCCCGGAATTTTTCTCTTCACGAATACATTAGGCACAGGTGTACTGCTTGACGCATGCATGAAGTTCGGAATAAAACGCTATCATCAGGTCAGCACTGACGAAGTATATGGTGATTTGCCACTGGACAGGCCAGATTTATTTTTCACTGAGGAAACTCCGATAAAGGCATCATCTCCGTATTCAGCATCGAAGGCAGGAGCAGATATGTTAGTGCAGGCGTATCACAGAACGTATAACCTTCCTGTGAGCATATCAAGATGTTCAAACAATTACGGGCCTTATCATTTCCCAGAGAAATTGATTCCCTTAATGATAATCAACGCATTGCATGATAAACCTCTTCCTGTTTACGGTCAGGGCATAAATGTTCGTGACTGGCTTTATGTTGAGGATCATTGCAGAGCAATTGACATGATAATTCACGATGAAGATTCAGAAGGTGAAATATACAACATAGGCGGACATAACGAGATGAGAAATATAGATATTGTGAAGTTAATCTGCCGTGAACTTGGAAAACCAGAATCATTAATACAATTCGTAACTGACAGGAAAGGCCATGACTTACGATATGCAATTGACCCTTCAAAGATTCATTCGAGACTTGGCTGGCTTCCTGAAACAAAATTTGCAGACGGAATTCACAAAACTATTCAATGGTATCTTGAAAATGAATCATGGTGGAGGCCGTTAGTGAGGTGATACAGGTATAATAGGCGGTGTAGGGAGTGAATCCATTTGACCGACGAAGAAAAACAGCAGGTGCAGAACGTAATCAATGCCAGAATGAAATTGCTGAATGAGAAAGTATCACGTCAGGAAGCAGAGATAAAGACGCTCAAATCACAGATTGAAGAAAAGACAGCAGAGATAGACGGATTGAAGACGCAGTTGACCGAAGCGCAGGAACAAAGCAGAAAGTTAATTGCGATGATTCAGCAGAATCAGAAAATAGAACCAGAGAAACCGAAATCGAAACCTGAAACTCAGAAACCTAAAGTGAATTATCTCGTCTCACTTTTACGTCAGCATTTCGGTTATGATTCTTTCAGGCCAGGACAGGAAGAAGTCATCAATGCGATTCTTTCAGGGCGTGATGTGTTCTGTTCAATGCCTGATGATTACGGAAAGAGCTTATGCTGTAAACTTCCTGCAATGTTAATGCCCGGTCTCACTCTCGTGATCACTCCCGCATTACCCGAAAAGAAAACCCGCGAATCAAATCTGCATTATGCATACCTTCTGCCGGATATGACTTCCACGAAGAAACGAAACTTAATGCGCGACATTAAGAACGGAACATACAAGATAATCTATGCAGCACTTGAAAACCTGAAGAGCGATGAGATTCTGAATCTTCTTCGTTCAGTTGAAATTTCAATGGCAGCGATAATTCTTCAATGGGGAATGCCGGATAACCTGAAAGAATCGAAAGCATTAATCTCATCACTGAGCACAAAACGAATCCCTACAGTGATATTTGCGAATTCAACTCCTCCGTTACTTCGTCAGGAATGCATGAAGTCTTTAATCTCGCCTTTGAGAATCATAAAGGGGTTTAATCGTCCAAACGTGACATTCAGTGTCATACGTGCAGAGAAAAAACAATCAGCCCTGAATGAAATTCTCGAACAGAAAAAAGATCTGCCCGGCGTAATTTACTGTTCAACCCCAGAGAGCGCATATAAGATTCATGAAGCATTGCGTGATTATCCCGGCATTGATGATAAGGTCATCATTACACCTAGAGTTCTATATCATGACATTCAGAGACGCGATATAAGATTCGTTGTGCATTATGAATTACCCGACAACATGGCCTCATATTCTCAGGAGATAAACTGTGCAGGCATTGACGGTTCAAGTGCAGAATGCATAATGTTAGTCTCAAGGAAAGATTTCAGGAGTGCAGATAAATCCGTCATAAAATACTGCGAGGATAAAAATCAGAAGAATTCATTGATGTTATATCTCGGCATTGAAGAGAAGACAGAAAGCAAAGAAGAAAATCCTGAGAGTGAATCTGAAAAAATTACGGCAGATGAATTTTCAGATTTCGATTTTGGTACAGCAAATGAAGCACAGAAGGAAGCAATCACATCATCAAACGGGCCTGTTCTGATTATTGCCGGGCCTGGAACGGGAAAGACATTTACGCTTGTTCAGAGGACAGTATTTTTGATTCAGAAGAGACATGTGAAACCTGAAAATATTATGCTTGCGTCTTTCACCAGCAAGGCAGCCTCAGAATTGAGCGCGAGAATCACAGAGGAATTGGCATCGAGAAAAATACCTGCTGATGTAAACATGATGTATACGGGAACGTTTCACGAGATATGCGGAAGAATTCTGAAGGATTATGCGGAGTTCACGAGGCTGAAACGAAACTTCAGAGTCCTCGATGAATTTGATCATGCGTATCTCATAATGCAGAACATGAATCGATTCATGAGCATAGACGGAATTGATTCGGCACTGAAGAATCACGGCTCAGGAAAATGGAAAATGTCATGTGAACTTAGGGACGTGATAAGCACACTTTCAGAGGAACTTGCTGACCCTGAAGAACTCGCAAATGATTCTGATGAATCGATCAGCTTTATGGGTAAGGCCATGAAGATTCACGATGAGATACTTGCTGAGAATAATGTGATGACGTATTCATCAATGCTGACTGAGACATATAGACTTCTGCGGAATAACCCTGAGATATTAGCCAACATTCAGGACAAGATAAATTACATCATGGTAGATGAGTATCAAGACACAAATTATGTTCAGGAACAATTAATCTTCTTGATTGCAGGTGAACGCAAAAATATCTGTGTTGTTGGAGATGACGATCAGAGCCTGTATAGATTCAGGGGAGCGTCAGTGAGAAATATTTTAGAGTTCCCTGATAAGTTCGGAAAGAATGAATGCAGGACAGTACGCTTAATGCTCAATTATCGTTCGCTTGACGGAATCGTAAAATTCTTCAGTGAATGGATGAACGGCACAGAAAAATTTTTTACGTGGGGAAATTTCAGGCATGATAAAAACCTTGAGGCATACCGCAAGAGCACAGGCACACCTGTAATGAGGCTTGCAGGACTGAATGACCCTGACGAATGGCACGAAAAGATTCTGAATTTCATAAAACATTTAAAAGAGACGGAAAGAATCACGGATTATAATCAGATAGCATTTCTCTTCAGGTCAGTAAAAATATCACGTGTTCAGGCTCTCTCTAACTATCTTGAAAACAATAACATAAACGTATACTCGCCAAGATCAAACATGTTCTTCAAGAGGGGAGAAATTATGTTTGCTATAGGGTGCTTAATCTCAATGTTCACAGAATATTTGAAGTCTATGAAATCGGGAGCGTTTAACTTCAACGGAATAGAACCAGAATACATAAAATATTATCGTGAATGTCTGATGAACGTGAATAAGTTCATAAACAAACCGGCATATGAGGAGTTAAAGAAATGGCTGCTTCAGAAGAGAAGCTATCATGATAATTTGCAGGGATATGCGAACTATACATATTCGGATTTGCTGTATCAACTGTTCGCATTTTTTCCGTTCAATAATGCACTTGATGAGGAAATAAGCAGCGGCATTAAAGCAACGAGACCTGCACGTAACCTCGCGAAGTTAGTTGAAGTGATTCGGAAATTTGAGAGCAGTCATAACGTGAAAGACATAAATGCAAAATATATGCACGGGCAGTTTCAGATGATGATGAACATACACATACGCTTTCAGATTGAAGAGGGAGTTGATGAATATGAATCCGAAAACAGCAGTGAGATTCCTTCGGGGCATGTTGCATTCATGACGATACATCAGGCCAAAGGAATGGAATTTCCGATTGTATTTGTAGATTCGTTATGGTCATTCCCGGACAAAAACGTGAATCAGAACATGAACGAGTCAATGATGCGAACTATATCGAAAAAATACTATAAGCGTCCAGAATTTGAACCTGAAGACCAGATTAAGTTTTTCGATTTCTGGAGATTATTTTACGTTGCGTTTTCAAGAGCACAGGACTTGCTGATACTCACGTGCAATGAAACGCCGAACACTCCCAGCAGATATTTTGAGAGCAGCTACAACAAGCTGATAGATGGAGATGAAAATTTTGATTCAGAATCAGAATCAATAGAGATAAGTCCGCTTAAAGATTCAGAAACGAAAAATATATATTCATTCACGCAGCATGTTCTGCTTTACGAGACGTGCCCGATGCAGTATAAATTTTTCCGTGAGCTTGAATTTCAGCCTGACATATCATCTCATACTTTCATGGGCATATTGATACACGCAACCCTTGAGGACATTCACAAGGCAGCAGAGAGACATGAAGAGGCAAAAATAACAGAAGAGAATATTACGCAATGGTTCGATTCAAATTACGCTGCATTATCGCAGAGCAATCAGGCATATCTCTCAAAGGCAGGACGTGAAGCGGCACTCAGTCAGGTGATGAAATATGTTATGCGTCAGGGAAGCGACTGGTCATCAGTGTGGCGTGCAGAATCAGAAGTGAATATCATGCGCGATGATTATATTCTTGAAGGTATTGCAGATTTAATTTCAATGAGGGACGGAGAAGTTGAGATAACAGATTTCAAATCAGGCCCTAAGCCCAACATCAACATCAACAGTGACAGGGAACGCCTCGAAAATTACCGTAGGCAGGTGAACGCATACGCATATCTTGTAGAGAACACGACAGGTCTTAATGTTTCCAGTTTGAGAATATACTACACGGGCGAAAACGGAAATTCACCCGAAATAAAATATAAATATGACCGTGATGAAGCTGAAAAAATCATGAGAGGCTTTGACGATACGATACGAAGAATAATTGCGAAAGATTTCAAGCACAGGACATCAGATGTTGATACGTGCAAAGAATGCGTATTCAGATATTACTGCGATCGTGTATGATTACTGCTTCCTGAAGTTACATTCAAGTGTGTAATGAAAATCTTTTACTCTCTCATTGTATTTTATATCTCCTGAAGTGATACTTTCTTCGGAATATGAGAATCCTTCCCATTCTGTAGATATTGAATATGGTGAAGTGAATTCAATCATTATGATATTCCCGTCAGCGTCATCTACTCTCCAGTTATCTACGTCAACATGTGTCAGGTTCACGACCTGAGACTGTATCCTGTCATTTTCGTTTCTGTAGCTGGTGATACCAAAGTCACCTAAAAGCACTTCAGAATCAGTGAATGCCTGCCACTTGTGAGAGTAATACAGATTTGCTGTGCCTGTGTCGCCTTTTATATCAACGTTTGAAAAGTTCATTTGTGCTGAGTTCATTAAAAGTGTAAGCGTAAAATCAGAACCCATTGTTGTGCTTACTGCTTCACCTTCACCTTCAGTGATAACCCATCTCCCAGAGAGAAACTCTTTCACATCGTAAGTGTCAGCATATTCACTCTTCTCGTTTTCATCATCATAGATACTTCCTCCGCAGCCTGATATCAGCAATACGGACAAGGCCATGAATACGAGCATAAACTTTTGAATAGAACGCATAAATGATTCTCCTTCTGTGAACTTAATATGAAAAAAGCCTCAGAGCAAAAGCCCCGAAGCTGTAATTTACATTTTCTATCTCTGGAGCGGAAGACGGGATTTGAACCCGCGACCCCAACCTTGGCAAGGTTGTGCTCTACCCCTGAGCTACTTCCGTCGATTAACAGAGGAGCAGATGGAACGGATTCCCGTCATGCGACAGACTTTGCACTTGATGAATGTGCTGAGCGGGAA
>CAJOLN010000029.1 GCA_905235395.1 uncultured Synergistales bacterium | reverse complement strand
GACATCGAGCAATCTTAGTGTGAAGGCATATGTACGCGGTTCACTGAGAGAGATTGACCAGTTCGGACAGAAGAAATCATTTGAGGGCAACTACAAGATAACGGTGAATGTTGATCCGAGTCAGACGGGACAAGGTCAGGTGCAGAAATCCTCAGTAATGACGATAAAGCATCCGAACGTTGTCACAGATGTAGTGGCAGATACTGGAATTCAGAAGGTGGCAGTAGATAACGTTCCAGCAGGAGATTACAAGGTTGTTGCCGAAAGTGCCTCAGAGGGAGTAACATTGACTGGCTTCTACAATGCAGGTTCAGAGGCGAATGATGATGTGCTTAATGCAATCTCAGTTGATGGTTCAAGTATTACAGCCAACGCAAGCGTACTGTTTGAAGTTGTATCGACGACAGATGACAGTGTGACACTCAGAGCGACATCGAATGTTCTCACGACGGACGGAAATGTTGAGAATTACCTTGAAGATGAAATCATAGTAAGCACGTCAGGACCAAAAGATGTAGGCGATAAGCTCGGCTTAGGTGCAGAAGATGCATGTTCAATCACAATCACTGATCCCAAAGTTATTGAAGTGGGAACAAAATTTGTCTACAACTTCACAGCTTCAGGTGATGTAGGTGTGGCGATTTCAGGTAAGCAGGACGAATTCTGGCCGGATAAATGGGGCAACTGGGATAAAGAGACAGACCCAGATAATCCTGTTACGAGTGATGTAATCTGCGATGATGAAGGTTCATATGACACTACTGATCCTGCCAGCTCAGTTAAATATGCTCTCAACAATTCGGACGGAAACCTCAACGACAAAGAGATTCACTTCAGGAATTTCTATATCAACAGCGACAACGGAACAGTATATGAGGGTGATGTAATCCTCACGACAGATTCAGAATTTGAAAATGTATCTGACGGTGATAATCTCGCATCATTCACGGCGGCATACATAGGCAAGACAGCAACGCTCGACACGAAACTGCGCGACCTCAATACATTCTGGAATACATCAGGTGTATTCTTGCTCGACACTCCGCAGACGATAACGATCAATCAGGGTGACGGAAAGAGCACATCAATTACGATTTACGGAACTGACACGATACGCGAACTTCAGAATAAGTTCAATGAGGCAATTGGTGTAAACTTAGGTCAGGCACAGTATGTTGACGGAGCAGGCGCAAGCAAGTTCTGCACATTCGTAGAGGAAGGCACAGAAGATCCTCAGGGGCTTGAGACAGTGCCGGGCACATTCATATTCAGGTCAATCCTTCCTGGTGCAAACGGTGAGCTGACGTTCAGCGGAGATGAGGATTTAATCAACACATTTGCTCTCAACGTTGTAAAGGAGAGTTCGACTGCGGCATTCAGGGCATCAATCTATGACGCTCACACAGGAACACCGATAGCAACAAACGTAAAAGTCTCGGACAACAAATTAGTTGGCGTGCTTCATGAGAATGTTGACATTGAATTTGACGCAACAGCAAACATTGAAGCCAAATGGAGCGAGCAGGAAAAGAATTTCATCCTTGAACCTGAAGATGATGCATATGAGGCAATCATTCACATCGTGGACAGCTCGACAAACAATCTTCCAGATTGGAGCAAACGAAGGCGAAGACATTGCAATAGACATTGGGAACATGTCAGCAGGTTCACTCGGCGTAACGAACATCAACGTAGCAACCCGTGAATCAGCATCGAAGTCAATCGGTCTCATTGACGCAGCAATCAACAAGGTGTCAACCCAGCGTGCAAAGATAGGCGCATATCAGAACGCACTCGAATACACAAGCGAGAACCTGACCACGACAATGACGAACCTGACAGCGGCAGAGTCCAGAATCAGAGATGTGGACATGGCACAGGAAATGATGAACTTCGTGAAACTTCAGATTCTCAACCAGAGCGGCACATCAATGCTTGCTCAGGCGAATCAGCTTCCTCAATCAGTGCTCAGTCTCCTCAACGGCTAAACATAAATTTGCATATAAAGACAGAAATCTTCTTTCAACATATAAAACTCCAACCCATAAAGAGATCCGGATTAACCTCCGGGTCTTTTTTATTGCGCATATTTTCCCGTATCTTGTTGTATAATTAGTTATCCGAAAAATTTTTCACATAAACAGGAGGAATTATTATCATGGCTGTACGAGTTGCTATTAACGGTTTCGGCCGTATTGGTCGTCTTGCATTCCGTCAGATGTTCGGTGCAGAGGGCTATGAAGTCGTTGCGATCAATGATCTTACCAGCCCTGCAATGCTGGCACATCTCCTCAAGTATGATACAGCGCAGAAGGGTTATTGCGGAGTAATCGGAGAGAACAAACACACAGTAACAAGCAAAGAACCAGTATTTGAAGAAGACGGAAAGACCGTGAAAGTTCCCGGCTCAATCACAGTTGACGGCAAGGAAATCACAATTTACGTAGAATCTAAAGCCGCAAATCTTCCATGGAAGGCTCTTAACATTGACGTAGTACTTGAGTGCACAGGATTCTATACGTCAAAGGCAAAGGCTCAGGCTCACATTGATGCAGGAGCACGCAAGGTTGTCATTTCAGCACCAGCAGGCAATGACCTTCCTACAATAGTCTACAATGTCAATCACAAGACACTGAAGCCCTCAGATACAATCATTTCCGCCGCAAGCTGCACAACTAACTGCCTTGCACCCATGACAAAGGCACTTAATGACGCATTCCCGATTCAGAGCGGTATCATGACAACAGTACATGCTTACACAGGCGATCAGATGATTCTTGACGGCCCTCACCGCAAGGGAGACCTTCAGAGAGCACGTGCAGGTGCAGCTAACATTGTACCGAACTCAACAGGTGCAGCAAAGGCAATCGGACTGGTTATCCCCGCACTGAACGGAAAGTTAATCGGTTCTGCACAGCGTGTACCAGTACCTACAGGATCAACAACTATTCTCGTTGCTGTCGTTAAAGGCAAGGACATCACGAAGGACGCTGTAAACGCCGCAATGAAAGCACAGAGTTCAGAGTCATTCGGTTACACAACTGAGAAGCTGGTCTCTTCTGATGTTATCGGCATGACATACGGCTCATTGTTCGACGCAAATCAGACAATGGTAATTAAACTTGATGATGATACATATCAGGTTCAGGTTGTCTCATGGTATGACAATGAGAATTCATACACATCACAGATGGTGCGTACAATAAAGTACTTCTCAGAGCTTAAATAATAAAAATCAGAATCAAAATTTATTCCTGTCCTCTTAAACGGGGGCGGGAATTTTTTTATGCGCTATAATATTTTCATTTCTCATTTCTCATTTCATAACAGGAGATGATATTTTTCACATGAAAATGCTTCTTGGCCTCATGGGTTTACTCTCAGCCGTTACTATCTGTTTCGTTCTCAACATCGCAAGCAGTATGTTCATTCCGTTAGTCATTGCGTGGTTCATTCTTCAGATATTACGCCCTGTTGTGCAGGCAGGAAAAACTTTGAGACTTACTCCATGGCTCAATATCATTCTTGTGTTTTCTGTCTTGTCCATTGCAGGCATAATAGGCTTTAAGTTCGTTGCTGCTCAGGTTATCGAGTTCGCATATGTCTACGCGGCATACTCTGATAAACTCATTGAATGGTTCGTTAAACTTCTTGATGCCATGAGCATACCTCCTGAGGCAGTGAAAAATTTCGACTGGTTCGGAATATTGCGAAGTCAGGCAAGCAATATCTCTTCACTCATTATCACACTCTCAAGCAAATTCGTTCTCACTTTCGTATTCCTGATGTTCATGATGCTTGAGGCTCCGTATCTCAATGAAAAAATTGATGCGGCCTTCGGAAGAAATGCAAAGCGTGTGAAAAAAATTCTCTCATCAATCTCAGAACAGGTAAGTCAGTATCTCGGCACTCTCGCGTTAATCAGTCTCGCTACAGGTGTATGTGTCTGGCTTGTACTTATGTTCCTTGAAGTTAAACTCGCGGCAGGCTGGGGAGTTCTCACGTTCCTTCTTAATTTCATTCCTACTGTCGGTTCTATCATCGCTACTGTTCCTCCTGTCGTAATGGCAATCATTCAGTTCTCGCCGGGACTCTTAAAACCTGTTATCGTTCTCGTATCTCTAACTTCAATTCAGGTTACTATAGGGAACATCATTACGCCCAAAGTCGTAGGTGACAGGTTAGGCGTAAGTCCTGTAGTGATTCTATTATCGTTACTGCTCTGGGGAATGATCTGGGGCATTCCTGGTGCTTTGCTCTCAACTCCTATCGTATCAATCATAAAGATAGTATGCGAAAATATTCCCGTCCTGAATTCAATTGCTGTTCTGATTGGAAGCGGTGAGTCTATCAGAAAATTTAATGCTAAGGCCGCAGATGATAAAGCAGTCTCTGAAGTTGAGACAAAAATCACGAATACTGTGGGAAGATTTCATGCAGGAAGAAAGAATCACAAAAAGAAAAAATAAATAACTTGACGAAATCATGAACACTCACTAAAATATTTCCCTGTTGTAAGGCGGTATAGCCAAGTGGTAAGGCAGAGGACTGCAAATCCTTTAACCCCAGTTCGAATCTGGGTGCCGCCTCCTTTTTTTTATCTCTTGTGATATATTTATCATCATACCATATAATGAGTGAAGGATATAAATGTGTTCATGCGTAAGAGGGGAGATATTTTTTGTGATAGTCTCCCCTTTAACATTCTCAGCGTATGAAGTTTGTGAATACAATTTCTTCTCTTTCTGGTTCTTTCACTCCTGCTTTGCGTCCTGCCTCAATGCATTTCAGAAGCCACGCAAAATTTTCACCCAGCGTTCTCATTGTCTGCATGCCTTCGAGATCTTTTCGCACATCTTCAGGTGTGAAGCCGTGAACGTTATTCCAGTACTGCGATGAAACTATATGCACATTGTTCATAGTGAAGTACTTGTTGAGCCTGTCGAATGTCGCCGTATTTCCCGCACGTCTGCATGATACTACTGCTGCTCCGAGCTTGTTGTTCCACTTTGAACCGCCGGCAAAAAATAATCTGTCGAGGAATGAAGTCATCTGTCCTGTAGGCCCTGCATAATACACAGGTGAACCTATTATTACGCCGTCAATTTCATCAAGACGTTCAACGATACTGTTCACAGCATCATCACCGAAAACGCATTTTCCGAGTTTCATACATCCTCCGCAGCCTACGCAGTCATGAATCGCTTTCTTACCTATCCAGATAATTTCTGTCTCGATTCCTCGCTTTTCCAATACGCCCGCAACTTCTGTGAGTGCAGTGAATGTACAGCCGTTTTGATTCGTACTGCCATTGATGAGCAATACCTTCATGATTTTCTTTACCCCCTGTTGAGAAATTTTGCATGTGTAATTCTATCAGTTATTTGTGAAAAAATTGCCCTGCGTGTTATATACTATGAAAAATTACTAAAACGGAGGGTGTTTGATTCAAGAATGAGAACAGGAGATAACAAATGCTTACGTTAGATAAAGTTTATCATGCCGCATATGTGTTAAGAGAATGCGCACGCAAGACAGATCTCATAGCTGCACCTTTGCTGAGTGAATCGCATAATCTGTATCTTAAAACTGAAAACTTGCAGGTGACTGGAAGTTTCAAATTAAGAGGAGCATACTACAAGATATCGCAGCTATCAGACGAAGAGAAATCGAAAGGCATAGTAGCATGTTCAGCCGGGAATCACGCACAGGGTGTAGCAATGGCAGCTTCAAGAAAAGGAATCACATCAACAATATGTATGCCGGACAGCGCACCTGTAATGAAGGTTGAAAGTACACGAAGGCTCGGAGCAAATATAGAACTCGTTAAGGGAGCGTATGATGAAGCACATGACAGGGCAGTTGAACTTGTCGATGAAACTGGAGCAACGTTCATTCATCCGTATGATGATGATTACGTTATAGCAGGACAGGCTACGATTGGGCTTGAGATTTTAGATCAGCTTGAAGATGTTGAAGCTGTAATAGTTCCAATTGGAGGAGGAGGTTTGATTTCGGGAATTGCATTTGCAGTGAAGTCATTGAAACCTGACGTGAAGATTTACGGAGTTCAGGCGGCAGGAGCACCGTCAATGTACAATTCGTTTCATGCGCACAAATGGGAATCGCTTTCATCAGTCTCAACATTTGCTGACGGAATAGCAGTGAAGAATCCCGGAGAGAATACGTTCGATATAATATCAAAGTACGTTGATGATATTGTATGCGTCTCTGAAGATGAAATTGCGGCGGCCATTCTCGCATTGATTGAGAAACAGAAACTCATTGCGGAAGGTGCTGGTGCTGTACCAGTTGCGGCGGCAATGTTCCATAAGCTGCCCATTGAAGGCAGGAAGGCAGTGTGTGTTGTCTCAGGCGGAAACATCGACGTGAATATATTATCGCGTGTAATCACCAGAGGACTCATGATGACAGGAAGAAACATAAACATGACCATTGAACTTGTGGACAAGCCCGGACAACTTCAGCAGGTCAGTGAGATAATTGCGTCATGCGGTGCTAATGTCGTTGCAGTTTCATATGATCATGGTGATACGAACATGGCAATAAATTCATGTTTCCTGAAGATTGCACTTGAGACGAGAAACAGTGAACAGATTGAAGCGATAAGGTCTGAACTTGGCCGTGCGGGATTCAGAATAGTAACAGAAAGAGTATAGCGAAAATATAAAGGAGTGATTCATAATTGAATACATACAGGAAGATAATCACAGGAATAGTATTGACGCTCATGATAGCAGGTGAAGCATTTGCGGCGAAATGGCAGACATTGACATTAAGCGATGACATAGCAAAGGGTATTGAAGAACTGAATCAGTATTGCATCATGCATGATATGAAACCCGAAGATGTGTTATGGGCCAACAAGACGAATTCAGAAGAACTGAAGGCAGGACAGGTTATATACTTACCGCAGAATCAGGCGGATATGCTCTCAATATGGCAGAACATAGGGGCATGGAAGCCAACAGCATTAGTACCTGTGAACAGTGCGGCAGCAGCAAACAGACTTGTAGCAAATGAGAAGCCTAAACCTAAAATTGAAACTCCAGCACCAAAAACTGAAGAGCCTGAAATAGACCTTAAAAATCTTTTTAGGGATTATGAGAAGCCAAAACAACAGCCAGAACCTAAGGCTGAAATCACACCTCAGAAGCCTGCACCATCACCTTCAAACGTGATAAGAGAGACGGCCAGGCCCGATAAGATTCTGACAGCCAAGCCCAAAAAAGCACAGCCGGAAATTCCCGGACTTATGGATCCGATAATCATTCTTTCACCGAACGGAGACCCAACGCACGGCCCTATGAGACTTATGATTTCAGGAGATAAGGTTGAAGTAGTAAGACTGCCTCAGAATGCAGTACCTAAGAGGCCCTCAGTTTCAGATTTAAATCAAACATTAGGAACATCACCGGGCTATTCAAAATATTATGATGTGACTAACCTTCCAAAGACGAATAATTATATTCCGCCGAACATGGTAAGGCTCAACGGTAAAATGATGTGGCCTGTTGACGGGAAAGTATCATCACCATTCGGAAAATGGAGAGGCAGACACATGCATCAGGGCATTGATATTCCCATGCCTCTTGGAACACCAATAAGAGCGGCGAATACAGGAATAGTTGCGAGGACGGGCAATAATTCGACAATGGGTTTCAGGGGTTACGGAAATTTCATACTCGTAGATCACGGAAGCGGAGTTCAGACGTTCTACGCTCACTGCTCAAGCACTGCGGTAAGAGAAGGACAGAGAATAATGCAGGGTCAGATAATCGGTTATGTTGGGTGCACAGGAAGATCAACGGCGAATCATCTTCACTTTGAAGTTCGTGTGAACAACACAAAAGTAGACCCAATGCCATACTTAGGCGGCAGTCAGAGATTAGCATCGCAAAGATAGAAATAGAGAATAACGAAAGGAGACACGATTCAACTTGAACTTTCAGGAAATATACTTCAGACTCGAAAATTTCTGGGCAAGACATGACTGCGTAGTTCAGCAGCCATATGATATTGAAGTCGGAGCAGGAACAATGAATCCCGCAACTGCTCTGCGTGTACTTGGCCCTGAACCTTGGAGAGTTGCATACGTTGAACCCTCAAGGAGACCGTCAGACGGCAGATACGGCCAGAATCCGAACAGGTTACAGCATTATTATCAGTATCAGGTAATCATCAAGCCTGCACCAGCTAACATTCAGGAATTGTATATTCAGAGTCTTTCATCATTGGGGATTGACCCTTCAGAACATGATATACGCTTCGTTGAAGATGACTGGGAAAATCCTTCAACTGGTGCATGGGGATTAGGCTGGGAAGTATGGCTCGACGGAATGGAGATTACACAGTTCACATACTTCCAGCAGCTTGGAGGTCTCGACATGGAGAATGTACCTGCGGAACTGACATACGGAATTGAAAGAATCGCAATGTACGTTCAGAAGGTCAATAACGTTTACGATTTAGAGTGGTCGGGCAATGTGAAGTACGGTGATGTTCATCTTCAGGGTGAAATTGAACACTCGCATTATAATTTTGAGATTGCTGATACGGATATGCTCTTCAAATTATTCAGCATGTACGAAGCTGAAGCAGGAAGAATTCTCGATAAGGGATTCGTTCTGCCTGCATACGATTATGTTCTGAAGAGTTCACATACATTCAACCTTCTGGACGCAAGAAACGCAATCAGTGTTACGGAACGTACAAGCTATATCGCAAGAGTGAGAGCATTAGCCTGCAAGTGTGCAGAGGCATACAGGAAACAGCGTGAGGAAATGGGATTCCCGTTGATGAATAAATTCACGAACTCAACAGGAACATTCTTCGAGGAGGATTAAGACATGGCAATTAAGAACGTATTACTTGAAATAGGCACAGAAGAAATTCCTTCGAGGTTCATTCCTGATGCACTGAAGACATTGAAACGTAATGCAGAGACTTCACTGAAAGCCAGCAGAATCGAATTCAGAGACGCTAAGACATATGCAACTCCCAGAAGGCTCGTATTGCTCGTAACAGGCGTAAGCGAAAAACAAAGTGAACAGGTTGAAATCGTAAAAGGGCCTCCAGTATCAGCCGCGTATGATAAGAACGGAATTCCGACGAGAGCAGCAGAAGGATTCGCGAAGAGCAGAGGAATAAAAATAGATGACCTGAAAGAACATGAATACAACGGTGTTAAATATACGGTCGCTGAAGTGAAACAGGAAAGCAAAAGTACACTTGATGTTCTTCCTGAGATAATGACGAATCTAATTGCAGGTCTGACTTTCCCAAAAAGCATGTACTGGGATAACTCAGGTGTGAGATTTGCACGTCCAATAAGGTGGATACTCGCACTCGCAGATGACGAACTGATTCAGTTCAAGTACGGCAACATATCATCAGGAAGGCTAACGAGCGGACATCGTTTCATGGGCAAAAAAGTTATCGAGGTTCAGAACGCCTCAGAATTTCTTGATGTCCTGTATACCAACAGCGTAATTCTCGATCAGGAGAAACGGCTTCAAAAAATGAAATCATCAATTGCGAACATACAGAAAGATTTTGAAGGCAATCTTGAGGTTGAAATGGACGAGAAAATTCTTGAGGAAAATCTTTATCTCGTTGAATATCCTGTTCCTTTTGTAGGTTCATTCGACAAACGCTATCTTGAAATTCCTGAAGAAGTTCTGACGACATCAATGAAGAAGAATCAGAAGTATCTTGCAGTAAGAAGCAAGGACAAAGGAGGAAAACTCGCGAACTATTTTGTCGGTGTAAGCAACAACAGAGTACCCGATATGAATGTTATCCGTGAAGGCAATGAAAGAGTTCTGCGTGCACGTCTTGAAGATGCAGCGTTCTTTTGGGATGAAGACAGAAAAATTCCGATTGCGTCATACGTAGACAGACTGAAGACCGTAACGTATCAGGAGAAACTCGGAAGCGTGTATGATAAAGTCATGCTAACCCGTGAGCTTGCATTATGGCTGTGCAAAGTATACGGCTTTGATGATATTGCATCACTCGTTGACCGTGCAGCATATCTCTCAAAGGCCGATTTAGTTACGTCAATGGTGTTTGAATTCCCGGAACTTCAGGGTGTGATTGGACGTGAATACGCGAAATCTTCAGGAGAAGACCCAAGAGTATCATTAGCGCTTCATGAACAATATCTGCCTCCTTCAGCAACTGGAAAAATTCCGACCGATGATGTAGGCGCAATATTGGGAATAGCAGAGAGACTTCACATTATCACAGCATGCCATAAAGTTGGACTTGCACCGACAAGCTCACAAGACCAGTATGCATTGAGACGAGCGGCAAGATGTATGAATGCAATTCTTTTTGCACGAAGATACAGCTTCAATATTTATGAGGCCATAAAGAAATCATGTGAGATTAACGGCGTTGATGATGAAATGCTGAAGACAATAAACGAGTTCATGAGGCAAAAGTTACAGGAACAACTGAGAGAGAAAGGATACAGTTATGAGATTATAGCGTTGGCTATGGAAGTATCCGGCGATGTTCCGTATCAAGTTATGCGTCTGATTGACACGCTCGAAAACGTGAAATCCGAAGAATGGTTCAGTGCACTCGCGAATTCTGCTGTCAGAGTGAAGAACATACTCATCAAAAACGCAAAAGAAATTGCAGATGTTCAAGTTGAGGTGAACTTCATGAGTGAACCTGCTGAACGTGAACTGCTTGATGAAATTTCGAGACTTGAAGAACCTGTTGCTCATGCTGTGAGTGTCTATGACTGGTCAACATTAACGAAACTTCTTGCGGAACTCTCACCGGTAATCACAAAATTTTTTGAGAGTGTTATGGTCATGGATAAAGATGAAACAGTCAGAAAGAATCGATTAGCGTTATTATCGAAGTGTAATGCGCTGATGAAAGAAGCAGGAGATCTAAGCGTCTTATCTGTTAAAAAATAAAATTTATCCCCTCTGTGAAAAATTGCAGGGGGGAGTTTTTTTTTTTATGATCCTTTGCGTATTATTATGCCTACAGATGTTCCAATGAATCCAAGATTGCGCAACTTCACTCCGCACAAATTCAATACGTGATTCATAATCTTCAGGAAACCTCTTTGCCACCTGTATTTTGCGCAGATTTGATGCAGTCTTATATGATACTTAGCAGGAGGTGCATAGTATGGAAATGAATCAGTGAACAGATCGCCTTCTTTGTCGCCTGTACGAAGATCAAGCTCCTCCATTTGATGACCATGTTCTCGCATCCAGTCTGCAATCTCAATCAGATCTTTTTTTCGGTAGAGTATACTGTTACCTTCAGTGTAAGTTCTATCTTCGGATGACAAATTATATTCGGTCGTATGAACTGAAATTCCTCCAGGCTTCAGAACATTCAGGACGTTTTTCAGAAATGCCTTGCTCTTTTCGAGACTTCCAACATGTTCGATTGCACATGATGACCAGCAAAAATCGAATTTGCCGTAAAAATCTTCGGGAATATGATTCATATCAACGTTGGAATAGCTGACTCTCTTTTTGAATATTTCATCTGAACAGTGCTTAAGTTCATTCAGCATATCTATATTGCCTGCTGCGTTCTGTCTTGTACGTTGCCATATCTTAGAGTTACCTGAATCATTCCATAAATCCGTCGCAAGAATCTCACAGCCCTGTGATGCAAAGTATGACGGCAAAGGTTCACATCCAACAGCAAATCCTATTCCCCTTTTGCCAGGCTGAAGCATTCCACGTTCACGAAGAGCTATTGTGATGTACGAGAATTCCCAGCTCTTGCGGTGAATGATATTTAACGGATTAGGTGTACCTTGAAGCTCAAACCAGCGGCGAGTTTTTAAGTCGTGTTCTGTTTCAACGAATGGCTGACTTTCGATATCTTCCTGCCTGCATACAGATGACTTCAGCATGGTATAATCACCTCTGCAAGGCTGTGGAAATCAATATAATTATTATCTATAGGACTTTCTTTTAGGACAGAATCATTGCTGATGCGTGATGCGTGATGCGTGATGCGTGATTATATCAAAATTAATCAAACATGTAAACTCCCTTCATAAAGTTTTTCATAAATTTTTAGTTATTCTATCACGCTATCATATTTTTACAATGCCTTGCTTCTCAGCTTGTAGACCATAGCGAGAATCTCAGCAACTCCTCTGTACAAATCTTCAGGAATCTCATCGCCTATCTCAACGTTAAGATACAATGCCCATGCTAACGGTTTATTCTCAATTACAGGAATCAGATTCAGTTCTGCAATTTCACGAATACGTTTAGCGAGATAATCTCCTCCCTTAGCAAGTACAACAGGTGCACCCATAACTCCTCTGTCATATTGCAATGCAACTGCTATGTGTGTAGGGTTCGTGATAACTACATCTGCCTTCGGAACTTCAGACATCATTCTGTTTCTTGCCATTTCCCTCTGCTTCTGCCGAATCTTCTGCTTAATCTGCGGATCTCCTTCCATTTGCTTATATTCGTCTTTAATTTCCTTCTTGCTCATTCGTATTGACTTCTCGAATTCCCATTTCTGATACCAGTAATCCGCACAGGCCATGACCAATAGCATGAACGCGAGACGCATTGCGAGATTCCAAAGCATATTCCAGAATGTGATACTTCCGGCAACAAGAGGCATTTGCATAGTCTTTGATGAAATGGGCAGATAATTTTTGATCGCGATGTAAATCATGATTGAGAATATTCCTGACTTCAGAAGTCCCTTGAGCAATTCAACGATTGAACGCAGAGAGATAATTTTCTTCATGCCTGTAAACGGATTTAGCCGGTCGAATTTAGGCACAAAAGGTTCACTGGTCATGGCGAATCCAACTTGAGCAATCACTGTGCATGTCGAAAACAGAACAACGAGTGCGCCTAATGGAAGCCAGGCAGAAAAATAACGTTTCAGTGCCTCCCATGCAGGAAGAGTAAGCCAGCCTTCACGCTGAACATTCACGTCACCGATGTAGATCATCATGAACTGAATCAATCCCGTAAGAATCTTCCAGATTGTAGACCCAAGCAATGCAATCACGAGAAGTGCAGTAATGATTCCAACAGCAGCATTGAGGTCTTTGCTCACACATACGCGTCCTTCTTCACGAACCTTTTCGCGTTTATGGGGAGTAGCTTCTTCTGTACGTTCTTCGGCGAAAAACTGAAGGTTAAATATTTTCATGGCCGCCATAATCGTAATACACTCAATGCGAATTCAAGCCAATGTTCAAACTGAGTGTAGACCGTGTTCATTATGAGAGGCAAAACAGCGGCAAGAACCATAAAGCCGAGCATGACTTTCACGGGCAATCCGACAACGAAAATATTCATCTGAGGAACTGTACGCGCGAGAAATCCCAAACCAATATCAGATAGTACTAACGCACAATAGAACGGAATGACCATACGCACAGCAAGAACGAACAACGTTTGAAGCCATTGACCTAACTGCAAATCACCAGACGGAAATAATGAGAGCTGTCCAACAGGAACAAGTTTTAATGTCTCAATTAATCCCTGAACCATTAAGAGATGACCATTCCAGCGGAAATAGAACCACATAGCCGTCAAAAAATGCAATTGGCCAAGTATTGAAGTCTCCTGCTGTGTAGACGGATCCATGACCTGAGCCATTGAGAAGCCTATTGTCGTACCTGCCTGTTCACCCGCAACACGCAATGCAAACAGCGGCAATGCGGAAATGAATCCCAATGCGACACCGATAACCAGTTCACGAAGACACAATATGCCAATGAAGAGAACTTCATCGAAATATATCATTGGAATCGATTCAGTCTCTATGATTCCGATTGAGCATGCAGTGAGTGCAACTGAAAAAATGTATCTGAATGGGACGGGCGTTAATGGTGTAGTGAAAACCGGCGAGCTGAACATCAAACCCACGAATCGGAGATGTACGAGGAGATATACAGCAAGAAGCTGAGAAGGAAGTTCAAGCCCGCGCATTTAATTTCACTGAATGAATCTCTCAAGCTGTCCGAGAATCTCACGCGTCATTACGAGCATTCTCTGACCTATCCATGGGGACAATAACACTATGCATGCGAAGACTGCTAAAATTTTCGGAATGAAGATTAAAGTCTGTTCCTGAATTGATGTTGCTGTCTGAAGAATACCTATGAGCAATCCGACTACCATAGCAACAAGCAGAATGGGAAGAGTAACGGCTATCATTGTCCATATTGAACCAGTCAGAACATCAAGAAGACTTAAATTTGTTACTGGCATTTTTCACACTCTCTTTCTTCTCTTTCTTCATGGAACGTTCGTAAAACTTTTCAGCACACTCATCACAACTAAGTTCCACCCGTCTGCCATAACAAACAGCAATATCTTGAACGGAAGAGAGATCATCATGGGCGGGAGCATCATCATACCCATAGCAAGCAGTACGCTCGACACAACCATATCGACAACCAGAAACGGAATGTAAATCACAACTCCCATTTGAAACGCGGTTTTGAGTTCACTCAACATGAATGCAGGAATTAATATTCTCGTTGGAACTTCAGATTGATTCGCTGGCCTCTCTGATTTCGACATTGAGATTATGAGTGATAACTCTTCCTGACGCGTATATCTGAACATGAATTCACGAACAGGCGCAATTGAATTCTCAAATGCCTGCTGTGATGTAATTCTTCCAGACATATACGGCTCAATTCCATTCTCATACACTGTGTTCCACGTCGGATACATCGTGAACATCGTTAGGAACATCGCGAGACCTGCAACTACCTGCTGAGGCGGAGACTGCTGAAGACCTATTGCCCTTTGAACGAATCCCAAGACAATTATGATTCTCGTGAAGCTCGTAACCATTAGCAAGATTGCAGGTACGAGACTGAGAACGGTCATTAATGCGAGAACCTGAAGAGTGATTGATACATCTCTTGGTGAATCTGCCTGCCCTACACCTAATGTGATTGAAGGAAGCAAAATGTTTGGTGATAATTCAGGCGCTCTCGGAGGGTTTAAAACTGCTCCTGCGAATGACGGAACATGAATAGCAAACATAGAGATAAAAACTGCGAGAATAATTACGTGAATGAATTTATTTTTGTGATTGTGATTCTGATTTTTCGGATTCAAGCCATTCATAATAACTCCATTTGCCCATTAAGCACGTTCCATGTGAACCGATTGTGAAGGCTATAACGTCAGGCCCGCAGTGAACGACTAAAAATATATCCCTGCCAGTTAAGCGCAGGGACGTTAATATCTCAACCGTATGTGTATGATTCTTTGCGCTGATGTCATGTTTCTTTGCGTATCTTACGATGAAGAGTGCACATAAAGACATAAAAACAAGAACAGCTGCTGCTCTTATTATGTATGCTGTTAAACTTACGTCCTCAATCAATAATTTATGACAGCACCTTTGTGATAGCTTCGATAACTCGTTCAGGCTGGAATGGTTTCACTATGAAGTCATTTGCTCCTGCCTGTATCGCTTCAATGACCATAGGCTGCTGTCCCATTGCTGAGACCATTACGACCTTTACATTAGGGTCAAGTGCTTTGATTGCTTTCACTGCATCTATACCATTCATTTCTGGCATCGTTATATCCATTGTGATGATGTCGGGTTTGTATTTCTGGAATGCCGCTACTCCTGCCTTGCCGTTTTCTGCTTCTGCCACGACCTCGAAATCATTTTTTGTCAGAATATCCTTTAACATCATGCGCATAAAAGCCGCGTCATCGACTATTAAAACTTTTTTACCCATTCTTGAAAACACTCCTGAATAAAAATTTTGGATTCAATCTTAGTGTGCATTATAACATGAAACAAAAGAATCAATATTTCATGAGGCTGCCCTTGCTGCTCCTCCGGGTATTATGTCCGTGATTCTAACTCCGAAATTCTCATCGATAACTACAACTTCACCGTGAGCGATTAACTTTCCGTTCACGAGAATATCAACAGGTTCACCTGCCATTTTGTCGAGTTCAACGACAGCTCCCGCAGTCAATGCAAGAATCTCTGATACGCTCTTTCGTGCCTTTCCGAGTTCAACTGTAACACGAACAGGAATATCCGCAATCAAATCAATCGGGCTTGGTGCACCTCCTCCGCTGCCGCCTCCTAATGGCTGAAATGCGGCAGGTCTCACATCAACAGCAGGGCCTGCGTTCTGTCTTCCTCCTCCCATCATTCCGCCTCCTCCAACGGGGTTATTGCTTGGTGCCTGAGATGGTACAGGCTTACCTTCAAGTGTGTCTCTCATTGCTCCTGAAATATCAAGTGCGTTATCGAGAGTTAGACATGTCCATATGTTGAATGGTTTCAATCCGTCTATGCTAACGTTCACTGGACTGACCCATAATTTTTTGTCGGCTGGTTCAACTGCAATTGCTATCCAGTTATCTTCGGCCAAAGATGAAGTTGTGTTTTCAGGCATCAATCTTCGTCCGCCGAGTAAGCCGCTTAAACTCGTGAATGCAGATCCGACTATCTGACTTAAACCTTCCTGTGCAGCATTCCAATATAAATCACTTGGTTCAGGGAGTTCTGCTCCTCCTCCGCCCATCATTAAATCTGCGAGCGTCAATGCGCCTCTCTGATCAACGACTAACGATATTGGCTTGTCATCAAAACCTCCGAATGTGCTTGAGAATATGAACGGAAGCTCAGAGAATTTTGCTGTGAAGTCCTCCTGCGTGAGTGTCTCTGTTGATCCTATGCTGGTCGTAACATTCTTACCTGCGAGCATATTTATCACGCTGTTCTCAGCGTTCGCAAACGTGTCTGAAATTTTCGCTAACTGTTCGGAATCAGAAGATGAAATTTCATCTGTATCTCCGAGATCTCCTCCTCCGCCGGATAAGAGAGCGTTAATTTCATCAGGACTCAATAAATCATCAGGCATGTGTTATTTCTTCTCTCCTTTTTCATCAGCTTGTATCTGCGGAATATCCTGCGTTAATACTTTCGTGAGTTCTACTGCCATATGTCCGTTAAGCGTTCCCGGTCTCGCCTTGAATCTAACCTGATTGCCCACGCGAACATCAATATGCGAATCTTTAAGCTCATCGAGTTTTATCACATCTCCAACCTGAAGCGCATAGACATCAGCAAGTGATAATACAGTGTGGCCAAGCTCCATAGCCATAGGCATAGTAACCTGCATAACTGAATTGCTGATCCATTTTCTAATTTCATCGTCAGCTTTGTGGCTCGTTGATGCGAACCATTGCTGAGATGAAAGTTTATCCATGATAGGCTCCATGAGGAAATACGGAAAGCATAAGCTCACCATGCCTTCGACATCAGAAACTCGAACCTTCATTATGACGACAAGAACCATATCGCTTGGTGAACATATCTGAACAAAAAACGGATTGCTCTCCATTGATTCAAATCTGAATCTTACATCTACAACTGTGCTCCAGCTATCTTCAAGAAGCTCAAGTATTCTCATTATTACGCGTTCAATCACGGTTTTCTCAATGTCAGTGAGTTCGCGTATGTTACCTGAGAATGTCCCTTTTCCGCCGAGCATACGATCTATTATCGTGAATACTAAAGAAGGGTTTATCTCAATCAGCATACTTCCTTCAAACGGGTGCATTTCAATCATTCCGATTACCGTAGGCTGTACCATGTAGTTCACGAACTCTTCATATGCGAGCTGTTCAACCGAAGCAACTTCTGATGAAACGATTGAACGAATAAGCGTAGAGAGTACAGTTGTCATCTGACGCGCAAATGATTCATGAATCATCTGAATCGCTCTGAGCTGGTCTTTGCTGAACTTGTCAGGACGTTTGAAGTCGTATATTTTGAGTTTTGCATTCTCATCAGCTTTTGCGGCAATCTCATCAATATTTGCTCCGCTGGATATGGACTTCAT